>JAUNLH010000044.1 GCA_030532365.1 Porphyromonas sp. | reverse complement strand
CGAAGTTCGGAACTTAGATGTATCGAAGTTCCCAACTTAGATTTTTTAAGTTCGGAACTCGGATTTTGGAGGGTTCGGATCTTTCCTTTTCCGGAAGTCGAAAGACAACTTTTCTTGACATTCAATGGACGATCAGAGCGACGCCTATCCCCTGCTCCGCTTTGGTCACAACTCTGTGCTCCATCCATGCGCTAAAACCTCGTGGCAGGTAGGAGTATCGTGTCGGCTTGCCATTCGACAAAAAGGATTATCTTTGTGAACTATAAAGATCCGGAAGATAAGATAAAAAGAACGACCGAGAGCAGATATGGATCCAAAGCAGGAGCAGAGCGTGCGCCGACGGAGACTCCACCCTGAGGGGGCACTACTCCTCACTGGGATGGTGGTGCTCTTCGCATTTACACTCATCTATCTCTACTATGCCTACAGGACGAGGGTGGCATTTTGGATCACGGCGCCTTGCCTATTCATACTTTCGGTATTGGCATTTCGTTTTTTTCGCTTTCCCAATCGGGTCTACCCCGGAGAGGAGGGTGGAGCGGTCGTAGCGCCATCCGACGGGGTGGTGGTAGTGATAGAGGAGGTCTTCGAGCCGGAGGTGCTGCGCTGCAACTGTATACAGATGTCGATCTTTATGTCTATCTTCGACGTGCACGCGCAGTGGGTGCCGGTGGAGGGGCGTGCCACCTATGTGCGTCATCACAGCGGTCAGTACATGCCCGCTTACCTACCTAAGAGTAGTGTACAAAACGAACGCTCGACCATCCTCTTTGAGACAAAGGAGGGGCAAAGGGTGCTGATGCGGCAGGTGGCAGGGGCTGTGGCTCGGCGCGTGGTGACCTATCTCGAGGAGGGGAAGTGGTATCGGCACAATGAGGACTTGGGCTTCATCAAGTTTGGCTCACGGATAGACCTCTACCTGCCACTGGGGAGTGAGATATGTGTGCAACTCGATGACCCTGTGCGGGGCAATCTATCCACGCTCGCTCGCCTACCCAAGTCGCCCCTTCAGGAGTCTGAATAAATAATAACCTTTCTCCATGAGCATCAAAAAACATATCCCCAATCTGATCAGTCTCTGTAATATCACTAGTGGTACGCTCAGTATCTACTTTGCCTTTACCCACTCTATAGAGCTGGCGGTGTGGCTGATGCTTCTTGCGGCACTCTTTGATCTACTGGACGGGTGGACGGCACGCAAGCTCTTTGTCTTCTCGCCCCTAGGCAAGGATATCGACTCTCTATGCGACGTGGTCTCCTTTGGGGTGGCGCCTGCGATGATGATGGCAATCGCTCTTCATCAGCTGGGCTCTCCAGTAGCGCTTGTGGCAGTACTGATCGCTCCTAGCTCGGCGTACCGCCTGGCGAAATTTAACAACGACGTACGTCAGACCACCAGCTTTATCGGGCTCCCCACCCCAGCGAGTGCCATCTTCTTTGCAGGGCTGGCAGCGTGGATCGTACAGGAGCAGGAGATGCTGATGGTGCTCCCGCGTATGATAGAGTACAAGGTGCATGGGCTCTTCGTGGTGCTCATCCTCGGCTTTAGCTACTTGATGATCAGCGAAGTACCGATGTTTAGTCTTAAGGAGAAAGGTAGCAGGGAGCACTACCTACGCATCGGAGTCGTGGCTCTGCTCGGGGTAGCAGGTGCAGTCTTATGGGGCTGGCTTGGGCTGAGCATCGCTATATTTAGCTACGTCTTTCTGAACCTCCTGCCTCTACTCCGCCGGTCTGCAATCCGCTAGGAGCCGGTACTCCTCTTGACACAAAACCCCATAGAATCACTATATATAGTGAGAGATGGTGGGTGCAAAAATGGTTAATTTTGTCGGGAAAGAATCGATGGGGAGCGGTCTTATACCTTAAGGACATCAACTTATAGAATGAGTTCTCGACAACCAAACAACTCAACCCAAACCATACTAGCCACCTTGGGCGTTGACCACCAGTCGGCACCCATCAGTATACGAGAAGTACTTTCATTTTCACCAGCTGAGACGAGCGACCTGCTGACTAAGGCTAAAGCGGAGCGGATCATCAAGGGCGGGGTCTTGATCTCTACCTGTAATAGGACGCAGATAGTGGTAGAGAGCAACCTGCGAGAGGAGGAGCTAGAGCGACATCTGGTGCGCTTCGTGCTGGAGTACAAGCAACTGCCCGCTACGCTGAGGCGGTACTTCCGATTTTTCAAAGAGCATGAGGCGGTTAGCGATCTCTTTCTCCTCGCAGCCGGTTACCGCAGTATGGTGCAGGGGGAGACCCAGATCTTGGGACAGATAAAGTCGGCGCTGCAGATAGCGCGCTCCAGTGGTAATAGCACGAAGGTGCTGACGAGGCTCTTCGAGAAGTCGCTGGAGATATCCAAGAAGATCCGCTCTTCGCAAGAGGTGTGGGCGGTCAATAGATCTGCCGGAGCTGCAGCGGTGGAGCTCCTCCATAGTCACTTCGGTGAGGCATCACTGCGAGAGGGGCGCCACCTGATCATCGGTGCTGGGCAGATGGCAAGCACACTCGTACAGGCACTTAGGGGGTACCGCGTGGAGCAGATGATGCTCTTCAACCGCACCCCAGACCGGGCGGAGCGCTTTGGTGAGAGCCATGGGATCAGCGAGGTATACCACAGCGACCAGCTGGCGGAGGTGCTTCGTAAAGCCCAGTGGGTATGGGTCGCGACAAGTGCCAGTAGCCCTATCATCACTCGGGAGATGCTAGAGGAGATCGGGGCAGAGACGGAGCTTCGTATCTTCGACCTTGGACTTCCGCGCAATGTGGCACCCGAGGTGGGTCAGCTCCCCACTGTATCGCTCTTCTGCATAGATGACCTCGACAAGTGCTCCGTGCTCGAAACTCAGGTGCCTCCCGAAGCCGAAGGGGTGGTTCGGGCAGGTGCAGAGGAGTTTGCTGTATGGCGGGAAGGTCTGCAGATGCGAGATGTATTTTCGCTCATCTGGAGTGAGACCGAAGAGATGGCGCAGACGGAGCTGGAGAAGTCCCTTGCTCAGCTCGACAGCACCACGCACAAGGCAGTGGAGCAGTACTCCCAGCGGATCGTAAAAGCGTATGCCTCGACACTTATCGCTCGTCTTCGTCGCATTTCGGACGAGACGAGAGACCCGATATATGCCGACGTGATGCGAGATATCTTTACCCAAGAATGAAAGAAAAGCTAGTCATAGGTACAAGGGGGAGTGACCTGGCACTCTGGCAAGCGGAGAGGGTGAGGTCGGAGCTCCAAAAGGTCACAGACCGGGAGGTAGAGCTGAGAATCATCTCAACTCGAGGTGACGAGCAACTGCAACTATCGCTCCACTCAAACCGGCTCTCGAAAGGGCTCTTCACCGAAGAATTAGAGCACGAACTCCTGAACGAAGAGATCGACTTCGCAGTACATAGCCTGAAGGACCTTCCGGTGGAGATGCCCGAAGGGTTGGTACTCGGAGGGATCCTCCAGCGGGGTGACGCGAGAGATGCCTTGCTACTCCACAAGCCGCAAGAGGGGAAGATCGATCTCTCCGGCTTGCATGTCGGCACGTCGAGCCCTCGGAGGTTAGTTCAGCTCAAGGAGGCAACAACGATTACCCTAAGCCCCGATACCACCTTCGCCCCAATTCGGGGCAACGTGCCCACCCGCATCCGAAAACTAAGAAACGGAGAGTACGATGCTACGATCCTCGCACTTGCAGGTCTGCAACGGCTAGGTCTCGAGCAGGAGGCAGATTTCATACTACCTCTCGATGTGATGCTTCCGGCTCCAGGTCAAGGTGCAGTGGCTATCCAGTGCGCTGAGAGCAATCTTAGAGCCATCGAACTTGCAGGTCAGATCAATGATACTACCACCGAGCGCGCCACTTACATAGAGCGTCGGCTCCTCCAACTTCTAGGTGGCGGATGCGCGCTACCCCTCGGAGCTTACTGCGAGATACAGGGCAGTCAGGCTCTACTTCGGGTGGTATATACCCCCGACATCGCACTCCCGTCTGTCCGCACTGTACATCAGCTGACACTGGGGTCGAACTTAGAGCAAGATTTGATCGAAGTCGCCCAAAAGATAGGTGCAAGATGAGCTACACTGGCATGGCTATCATAGGTCGCGAAGCTGGCTGGAGCGAAGCCCTACGACAGGAGCTCAGCGATCGCTACCCTGCACTCGAGGTGGTGAGTCAACCGATGATTCAGACCCGAGAGATCGACTTCGAGCTCCCCGCCCTTGCACCTACCAAGACGCCGGTATACCTCTTCACCTCCCCTCGGTCCGTAAGGCACTTCCTCGATCGTACCACCTTACCTCGCACGGCTATCACAGTCGCACTCGGCAGAGGTACGGCACGAGCTCTCAGAGAGTTCGGCATTGAGCCCGCACTGATAGGCAGTGTCGAGACCGCCGAAGGTCTGGCTCCGGAGGTGCATCACTTCCTATCTCAGAGAGAGGGAGAGCACACCATCATCCAGCCGACCAGCCATATCGCAGGCAATTACCTACGTGACTACCTGAGCGAGAGAGGGATAGAATACCACACCGTGACCACCTATGAGGTGGTGCTCCACCCCGAGCTGGAAGCATTTCTCGCTGCACTCCGGCGCCCGATCGCATTCATCATTTTTTACAGCCCTAGCGGAGTCCGCGCTTGGAGCCATGCCACTCAGCTACGCCCAAGAGCCATCAGCATAGGGCCCGTCACCGCAGAGGAGCTAAGGCGAAATGGCTGGAAAGAGCTCTACGAGAGCCAAGGCTCCAGCGACCAAGAGCTACTAGAGACGGTCATCAATAGCATACAAAACTAAAACCATATCAATCGAATAAAACTATGTATCCGGAAGTAAGACTAAGAAGACTCAGAACCAGTGCAAACCTACGTGAGATGGTGCGTGAGACACACCTCCAACCCTCCGACTTCATCCACCCACTCTTCGTCGTCCATGGCGAGGGTATCCGCAGAGAGATCAGCTCACTTCCAGGGCAGTATCACTTATCTGTCGATGAGTTGGTAAAGGAGTGCCGGGAGATCTACGCTGAAGGTGTGAAGAGCGTGATGCTCTTCGGGATCCCTGCGTACAAAGATGCTGAGGGGAGCGAAGCTCTGAGCGACGACGGCATCGTACAGCAGGGGCTCCGAGCACTCACTCGAGAGCTACCCGATCTCATAACCATCGCAGACGTCTGCATGTGCGAGTATACCGACCACGGACACTGCGGCATCCTGCACGACCATGAGGTGGACAACGACGAGACCGTCCAGTACCTCGCACGCCAGTCCGTCTCACTGGCAAAGGCAGGAGCCAAGATCATCGCTCCCTCCGATATGATGGATGGTCGCATCGGAGCTATAAGGGAGGCACTGGACGAAGCCGGCTTCCAGAATATCCCCATCATGAGTTACGCTGCGAAGTTTAGCTCCTCATTTTACGGCCCTTTCCGCGTAGCCGCCGACTCCACTCCCTCCTTTGGCGACCGCAAGGGCTATCAGATGGATCCAGGAAATGCCCGCGAAGCGATGCGGGAGATCGAGCTCGACATCATGGAGGGTGCAGACATGATCATGGTCAAGCCGGCTCTGCCCTACCTCGATGTGCTGCACGAGGCGTCACAGAGGTACGACTTACCGCTCGCAGCATACCATGTCAGTGGAGAGTATGCTATGATCGAGGCTGCCGCAGAAAAGGGCTGGATAGACCGCGAGCGTGTGATGATGGAGTCGTTGCTCTCTATCAGACGTGCCGGAGCTAAGCTGATTCTCACCTATTACGCCAAGGAAGCAGCAAGGCTACTCAATGAAGGAAAGTTTTGACACAGCTATGAAAAGACAAGATCACAGCCGTTCGGAAGCACTCTTTGCCGAGGCATGCAAGTACATCCCTGGCGGGGTGAATAGCCCCGTACGTGCCTTTAAGTCGGTCGGCATGAGCCCCATATACATCGACCATGGCATCGGGGGGCATCTGATAGACGTCGATGGCAATGAGTACATCGACGTCGTCTCCTCCTGGGGCCCGCACATCCTAGGGCATGCACACCCAGAGATCATCTCGGCAGTACAGGAGACAGCGAAAAAGGGCACCAGCTTTGGCGCCTGCATACCTATGGAGGTAGAGATGGCAAAGACCATACAAGACTTCTTCCCCACCATGGAGATGGTCCGCATGGTCAACTCCGGTACCGAGGCGACCATGAGCGCCGTAAGGCTGGCACGAGGTTATACGGAGCGCCCACTGATCATCAAGTTCGACGGGTGCTACCACGGTCACTCCGACGCCTTCCTTGTACAGGCGGGCTCGGGCGTACAGACCTTTAGCTCAGTGCAAAACAATGGTGTCACCCAGAGCGCTGTGAGCGAGACACTAATCGCTCACTTCAACGACCTCACCTCCGTGGAGCAACTCTTCGAGGAGCATCCGGGTCAGATCGCATGCGTGATCCTAGAGCCAGTGATGGGCAATATGGGAGTCATCCTGCCCGAAGAGGGATTTCTCGAGGGGCTACGTAGGATCACCGAGCGCGAGGGAGCGCTGCTTATCTTTGACGAGGTGATCACCGGATTTCGCCTATCTAGGGGAGGAGCACAAGAGCACTATAAGATCCGCCCCGACCTCACCTGCCTAGGCAAGATCATAGGAGGTGGGCTACCGGTGGGCGCCTTTGGGGGCAAGCGCGAGATCATGGAGCACCTCTCGCCCCAGGGAGCCGTATATCAGGCTGGTACACTCTCCGGCAATCCTCTAGCGCTCTCAGCGGGGCTCGCCATGCTTCACCTACTAGCTAAGCCCGAGACCTACCCCCAACTCCAGCAAAATAGCGACTACTTTGCCAAGGGAGTAAAAGCGCTGATAGAGCCATACAAAGAGCAGGTCACCTACAACGTCTCCGGCTCGCTCTCTACCCTCTTCTTTAACAAAGCTGAGGTTAAAGACGCTCAAAGCTCTAGGCGAAGCGACACCGAGCTCTATGCACGATACTTCCGCGGTATGCTGGCAGAGGGTATCTACATCGCCCCCTCTCAGTTCGAAGCAACATTTGTCAGCGCTGCCCACACTAAGTCCGATCTAGCTCGCACACACGAGGCAATGCAGAAAGTCCTCTCTACACTCTTTGCGGAGTAGAAGAGAGTAGCGACTTCACTAATAAGAGGGCTCCAAACAGCTAGAATGTTTGGAGCCCTTCTTGGTAAATGGTCGTGCCTATGGAGCCGTGCACCTTTATGCTATCACAAAGCAGGCACCACGGCAGAGAGCGAAGCCGACCTACCGAGGGAGGAAAGGACAAACTACGAGAGGGCTATTGGTGCAGGATCTGAAGTGGCAGAAAAGAGAGACCCGAACTAAAAAAATCTAAGTTGGGAACTTAGGTGCATCGAAGTTCCCAACTTCGACAAGTCTAAGTTCCGGTCTCGGAGCGATCGAAGTTGGGAACTTAGATTTTGGGAGGTTGGGGGCTCACTTTTTTACAACTACCATCTGGAGGTTTATGACAATGCCGACTCCCTCATCTCCTCCACCCAAAGCACACGACGATAGGTACGAACGACGACTACGCTACCCTATTACTTTTTGGTAACTTTGCCTGCTATGAAGTTTGAGATAGAAAAGAGAGACGACCGCTCCTCAGCGAGGGCAGGTCTGCTGCATACGCCCCACGGAGAGGTGCACACCCCGATCTTTATGCCTGTGGGCACGGTAGGCTCGGTAAAGGCAGTGCATGCTCACGAGCTGCGAGATGACATCAAGGCCGAGATCATCCTCGGCAATACCTACCATCTTTACTTGCGTCCCGGCATCGAGACACTCAAGGAGGCGGGTGGCATACAGCGCTTTAATAGCTGGCAAGGACCGATGCTCACCGATAGCGGAGGTTTTCAGGTCTTTTCGCTCTCAGACCAGCGACACATCACGCGAGAGGGGGTGGAGTTTCGCAGTCACATCGATGGTTCGCCCCATCTCTTTAGCCCCGAGCGGGTGATGGAGCTACAGCGTGCGATCGGTGCGGATATCATCATGGCATTTGACGAGTGCACCCCTGGCGACGCCGACTATGGCTATGCCAAGCGCTCACTAGCGCTTACGGAGGAGTGGCTAGATCGCTGTATCCACCACTTCGAGCACGAGACAGAGCCACTCTATGGATATGAGCAGGCACTATTTCCCATCGTACAGGGCTGCGTCTACCCTGAGCTAAGGCGGGAGGCAGCTAAGCGAATCGCTAACCTCGGAGCTGAGGGCAATGCCATCGGCGGGCTGAGTGTGGGCGAGCCCACAGAGGTGATGTACGAGATGATAGAGGTGGTCAATGAGATCCTGCCAAAAGAGAAACCCCGCTACCTCATGGGTGTAGGAACGCCTGCAAACATACTGGAGGGGATAGAGCGCGGGGTGGATATGTTTGACTGCATCATGCCCACACGCAATGGGCGCAATGGTCAGCTCTTCACCTGGGAGGGTACCATGAATATGCGCAACCAGAAGTGGGCTAACGACCACACACCTCTGGATCCTAGTGGTACGAGCTACGTAGATAGCACCTACAGTCGTGCCTACGTGCGCCATTTATTCGTGAGCAAGGAGATACTAGGACTACAGATAGCGAGTATACACAACCTCGCCTTTTACCTCGACCTCGTACGGCAGGCACGCACACACATCATAGAGGGGGACTTCCTCTCATGGAAGGCTTCTGTACTGCCAAAGTTGAGCCGTCGCCTATGAAAGAGAAGAGAAGTCTCAACGATTGGTATTACCATCTGGGCTTCATCCGGCTCGATAGGTACATTGTCTCAAGGTTCTTGAGCACATTCCTCTTTATCCTCACTCTGATCCTAGCCATCATCGTAGTGATCGACATCCAAGAGAAGATGGAGAGCTTCCTCGCACCGGGGATGACGTTTAAGATAGCCTTTGAGTACTATGTGGCGCTGATCCCCTACTTCGCCAACCTCCTTGCCCCACTTTTTATCTTCATCACTGTGGTCTTCTTTACGAGCAAGCTGGCTGGCAGGTCTGAGATCATAGCGATGCAGGCGGCAGGGATGAGCTTTAATCGTCTGCTCCGACCCTATATGATCTCCGCTTTTATCATCGCTGCGGTATCTTTTTACCTCAGCAGTCAGGTGATCCCAGTGCTCAATAAGACTCGCATCGACTTTACCAACACATGGGTGCGAAATAAGAAAGTGGAGGTGGACCAAGACATCCAAACTGCGGTGGCGCCAGGTACGATCGCCTACTTCGGCACCTTCGATGCTAGGGAGAGCATGGGGTACAACTTCTCTCTCGAAGAGTACCAGGAAAATACGCTCACCAGCCGGCTCACCGCACGCCGGATCTCCTATGATAGTCTCTACCACTGGACAGTCTACGACTATCAGATACGCACCTTCGAAGGGCTTAAGGAGCAAAATACATCTGGCTCAAAGCTCGATACCGTGATGATGATCCAGCCGAGTGACCTACTCATCTCGAAGCAGGATGGCGAGCAACTACGTACGGGTGAGCTATATAGTTACATCCAACAGCAGAAGCTAAGAGGTCTGGGGGGGAGTATCCAGTCCTTCGAAGTGGAGTACCATCGACGCTTCGCATCGATACCTGCGGCATTCATCCTTACGATCATTGGAGCCTGTCTTTCAGTGCGAAAAGTACGGGGTGGCATGGGATTTAACATCACCATCGGGCTCGTGCTAGCCTTTGCCTACATCTTTCTTTTCACCATCTCCTCTTCGTACGCCATCAATGGCACCCTCTCGCCACTAGTAGCAGCGTGGCTGCCCAATATCATATTTATCCCTATCGCACTGGGCTTCTACCTCAAGACCCCTAGATGATCCGAAGGTGTCAGACCCCACTCGCACATATTTCGACGTCCTACTGCCCCTGCCTCTGACTCAGGCTTCGTACACCTATTTCATCGAGTCGGGGGAGGAGCAAGACCTCATGGGCGCTCTGGTGTTGGTGCCTTTCGGGCGGGGCAAGACCCTGACGGGAGTGGTCACGAAGGTGCATGGCACGCGCGCCCCACTGCCGGATGTCCGCTACAAGCGCATACTACTTCGGCTGCCCTACCCTGCACTTCCGCAAGAGGTACTACGGCTATGGGAGTGGGTCGCACAGTACTATCTCTGCACCCGGGGTGAGGTCTTCGCCGCAGCGGTGCCCCGTATCTTCCGTCCCGATGGTGAGCAACAATTCAGTTTCGTTAAAGGGTATGTCCCGACGGATGAGTTGGCACCTTTTGCGCTCGATCATGAGACCTTCACGCTGAGGACGCTCCGAAAGGAATTTCCCCATCACTACACCTCTCTCTTGGCTAAGCTCCTAGAGGAGAGCAGCATAGAACTGCACTCCTCGGCACGAATCTATGCACCTCAATGGGTGGAGGGATGGCTCCCAGACAAAGATTTCATGAAAGATCGCGCGCGACAAGAGGCGGTCAAAGAGCAACTCGAGAGGAGTCCCGCGTCGCTCAAAGCTCTGGACTTATTGCTCCGTAAATCCGCAACTGAGACACCGCTAAGTCTCAAGGCGTGGAGCGAGGAGTTGGGAGTCAGCCCGTATGTGATCAACAAGCTAAGAGAGCTGGAGATCCTAGTAAAGGGGCGGGCGAAGCAGATAGAAGAAGTGCCTACCATCCAACTCCCGACAAAGAGCGATGGGGTCGACGCACTGCCCCACTTCGAAGTTGACTTCCAAGGGAGCTCGATACTCCTCGTGCAGAGAGATGGCTCTCGACTGCTGGAGAGAGTGCCCTGGCAACTGCTCCAGACCGAAGTGGAGCGTCATCGTCAAGTGCTTTTACTCTTTCCCAACCTCGAAGCTCTCGAGCTGGCGAGCCCCCATCTCAGCTCCATCGTTGCTCCCAACTCCCTCCATCCTTACCACAGTAATACCACGGAGCGGAGACGGCATCAATCATGGCTCTCAGCTCTGAAGGGAGAGCCCGGTATCTACGTAGGTCTACGGTCAGCGGTATGGCTCCCGTTCACCGCCCTCTCGCTAGTCACGGTGATCGATGAGGAGGATAAAGGGTATCGACAGTTCGAACCCGCACCCCGCTTCACTGCATCAAACGTAGCCTTAGTTCTAGCTTCGATGCACGGAGCACGTACCTTACTCATCTCCGCCACCCCATCTGTGGAGAGCCACATGCAGGTTGTAAAAGGCCGATACGCCCATCTCTCATCACCCGTCCTTCGCACTCCGCCCGAGCCAGAACGGCACTTCGTCTCGATGAATAAGGCATTCGAGAAAGACAAAGTTCGAGGTCGGATGCTCTCTTTTGAGATGATAAGAGCTATCGAGGAGGCACTCTACGAGGGCGGACAAGCACTGCTTCTCTACCAGCGACGCGGCTACGCCCGACGCGCCACCTGTGATAGCTGCGGCGCCTCTCCCACCTGCCCGGAGTGCCACACCACATTTCGCTACTACCAGAGTACCAAGAGCTTGGTCTGCCCACTCTGTGGTTACCACATGGCGCTACCGGAGCTCTGCCCCACCTGCCGTGAGGGTAAGCTCGAACTGACAGGCACCGGGATCGAGCGCTTGGCACAGTCCGTCAAGCAGATCTTCCGCAATGTAGCGGTAAGTCTGGTGGACGAAGGAGAGCCGAGCGATGCACCTATCCTCCTCTCCTCATCCTACGAGCCACCGCTCGAGCTCCTACAGCGCGCCACCACGATAGGCATCGTACAGCTCGACCTACTCGCTACTCAGCTCGACTTTCGTGCCGGTGAGCGTACTTTTCGCTTCCTCACAAAGTGCCACGACGAGGCACCTCAGCTGCGCCATTATGTCGTGCAATACTTTGCTGAGGGGCATAATGCCCTCGAGGCGTTTCAGAAGAAAAGTTACGACGAGATGGTACACCACGAGCTGGCAGAGCGACATCTGATCCTGCTCCCCCCCTTCTCTCGCCTCATCGACCTCTATTTCGAGAGCACACAGAGAGCCAAGGCACAAGAGGTCGCACTCGCTATGCGCACCAAGCTCACAGCGCTCTGCCCCACCTGCTCTATCCTAGGTCCGGCACCGCTACCTGTACACAAGCGAGAGACCGACATCGGGTACAAGCTCACACTCATTGTCCCACTCGAGCTGCCAGCCATGCAAGTGAGAGAAAAGCTCTCTGCAGAGATAGACAACTTTCTAAAGCACTATAGGGGTCCACAGCTTCGCATCTACTTCGATGTGGACCCGCAATAACTAGACTGACAAGAAATGAAGAAGATCAAAGTACTATTTGTATGCCTTGGCAATATATGCCGCAGCCCGGCTGCCGAAGCCATCGCACAGCATCAGATCGACAATGCCCCACACCTCCACGATCGTGTCGAGGTCGACTCCGCCGGACTCCACAGCTACCATGAGGGCGAGCCGGCAGATACCCGCATGCGAGAAGCAGCTGCAAAGCGCGGATACGACGTCACCAGTATCTCTCGACCCGTTACTTACGAGGACTTCGACCGCTTCGACTACATCGTCGCTATGGACGATAGCAACGCCCAAGAGCTCTACAATAGAGCCCCGACACTCGAAGCATCACGCAAGATCGTGAAGATGGCAGACTACTTCCCTCCCGGTGAGACCCTGGACTATGTCCCAGATCCCTACTACGGAGGTCAAAGGGGCTTCACACTGGTCCTCGACCTCCTCGAGGCGAGCATCCACCGACTACTCGACGAGGTGGCACTAGAGCAGTGATCAAGACCCACAGAACGAGCGAGGAAGAACAAAGAAAATGAAGGCTTTTGCTAAAGTGCAACTCATAAATTCATTTGTTACTTCTTTTCTCTATATCTTTGCAAAAGAAAACGGCGATCCGTCGCCACATACACGATAACCATACATTATAAAAAAATTGTTGAGGTAATATGGAGAGGATTCTCATCATCGGCTCTACCGGTCAGATAGGGTCAGAATTGGCTATGCACCTGCGTGGCATCTATGGTAATGACAATGTAGTAGCAGGATACATCCCTGCAGCGCCACCCAAGGGAGTGCTCTTGGAGAGCGGTCCAGCAGAGGTGGTAGACATCACCAACCCCCAGCAGATCGCAGACGCGGTATCGAAGTACAAGGTAGATACCATCTTTAATCTCGCGGCACTCCTATCGGCTGTCGCTGAAAACAAACCTCAACTAGCGTGGAAGATCGGACTCGGAGGTCTCTTCAATACCCTAGAGGTAGCGAGAGAGATGAACTGTGCCGTCTTCACGCCCAGCTCTATCGGAGCCTTCGGATACGACACCCACAAACACAACACACCACAAGACACCATCCAGAGGAACAATACCATGTATTGTCTGACCAAAGTATCTGGCGATCTAATCATCGACTACTACTTCAAGCGCTTCGGCGTAGATACCCGCTCCGTACGCTTCCCCGGTCTGATCTCCAACGTCACCCCTCCCGGTGGCGGCACCACCGACTATGCCGTCGACATCTACTACAAGGCAGTACAAGAGGGCAGTTTTGTATGCCCTATCAAGGCAGGCACCTACATGGACATGATGTACATGCCCGATGCTCTGCGTGGTATTGTAGAGCTGATGGAGGCAGATCCTAGCAAGCTCAAGCACCGCAACTCCTTCAACGTCACAAGCATGAGCTTCGAGCCAGAGATGATCTATGCCAGCATCAAGAAGCGCCTACCCCACTTCACCATGACCTACGAGGTGGACGATCTGCGCCAAGCCATTGCAGAGTCATGGCCCAACTCCCTCGATGACTCCTGCGCTAGAGAGGAGTGGGGATGGAAGCCAACCTACGACCTCGACGCCATGACAGATGACATGATAAAAGTCATGACCGCTCGATTTAAGAAGTAAGGCAAGCCCCACCTACCCAGCACAAAGCTCCCCTCTCCAGCACGCTAGAGCACTCTGGAGAGGGGAGTTTTCCGTATCCCTCCGGACACAGATATGCCACCAATACAGCACCGAGAAGGACCCTCTACCGGTGCGGGTTCTAAAGTGAATGAAAACCGACCCCCGAACTCAGAAAATTTTAGTTGGGAACTTAGAGTTGTCGAAGTTCGGAACTTAGGTGCATCGAAGTTCCCAACTTAGATTTTTTAAGTTCGGAGGTCGGACGAGGAGGAGTTATAAGTCACATTTTTATAAATTACAGGGCAAGGCGTGGTAACTTCGAAACAACTTGCCACATATCTTCTATTTTTGCCGGCACGTGGCTGCTGTCTTACCACAGAAGTGGTGCCATCTCCTTTCGCATTACCATGGGGGGGAAAGCATAAAAAAGTAGAGAGAAGTCTGTGTCGCAAACAGGCTTCTCTCTACTTTTAGGATGGTGGTCCAGCTTGGACTTGAACCAAGGACTCCCTGATTATGAGTCAGGTGCTCT
>JAUNLH010000043.1 GCA_030532365.1 Porphyromonas sp. | reverse complement strand
ACCCGAACTCAGAAAATCTAAGTTGGGAACTTAGGCGCATCGAAGTTCCCAACTTAGACAACTTTAAGTTCCGGTCTCCGATCCGCCTAAGTTCCGATCTCTGATTTATTTGAGTTCGGAGGAGTCGTTTGTATAACATTCTAGTCATTGCTTCTTACAAAGGCTTGTGGCAGAAGTGAGACTTGGTAGCTCTTGGTCAGCTACTTTGCGGAGAAGTCTGGGTGGATGGTACGAGGACTAAGTGGCTTTAGGATCGTTATCTGGCACTCTTACGTACGTTGTGCCCCCACATTAGCTTATTTCTCAGGGTTGTGAAGTAGGAGTACTCTCGTGAATGTAATACCCGCAGACGCTTGTCGGATAGTCTGACGATGACGTCCTCGCCTAGCCTATGTGTCGTGGCCTTGCCATCGCAGGCGAGGGAAAAGTTGCCGGTGCGGCTCTGCACTTCCATACGCACCTCTACTCCTTCGGGCACCACTAGTGGGCGCATATTTAGGGTATGTGGAGCGATAGCACAAAGGGTGATAGATGAGGTGGCGGGGCTTATGATAGGACCTCCAACACTAAGGGTATATGCTGTGGAGCCGGTAGGTGTGGCTACCAGAAGTCCATCGCCGTCGTATCCTGCTACGAAGTCATCATCAATATAGGTGTTGACCGTGATCATGCGTGCTGTATCTCGCTTCAGGAGGGCTACCTCATTGAGCACACTTCCCATATATACTTCGTCCTTGCCCGACTCCCTGATAAAGGCATCGAGCATTGTTCTCTCTTCATACTCTGCCGTGCCATCGAGAAATTGTTGGAAGACATCTTCAAACTCCTCAGGCTGTACGTTGGCAAGGAAGCCTAGGCTACCGGTATTGATGCCAAGTATAGGTGCCCTACTCCCTGCTACGAGCTTGGATGCGCGGAGAAAGGTACCATCCCCGCCCATACTTATCAGCAGGTCTGTATCTATCTGCTCTGTGGCGGAGGGCATGATGTGAGTGCCTGCAAGTGGACAGCCCATGGTAGAGAGATGGTTGTAAAAGCGGCGTTCAATCTCGAGTATATTTGCCGAGTCTGAAATGGCGGATCTGATCTTGCCCACAAGCTCAACAATCTCGCTATCAGGGTACTGCTGGTGTATGGCTCCTACTAAACTTATCTTCATGGCATTTGGCTATTTGTGGCGTTTATTATCCTCGTGTAGCAAAGGGTCTGATGACCTGCCAGCCGTTCTCGTGCTCCGTCCATCGGCGGAAGTAGCTCTCTTGCTGGCGTGCGTACCTTCGGGTATTTTTCCCAATCAGTCTCTGGCACTCCTCGAGTGTGAGATCGCCATCAAGGTACTGAAATACCTCCTTGTATCCAATGGTATTGAGGGCATTGAGGTGGCGGTATGGCTGTAACTGCTGTACCTCATCTACCAAACCCTCGACAAACATCTGCTCCACTCGTGTATCTATGCGATTGTAGAGCTCGTCTCTCGGTCGCTCGAGTGAGTGGATCTCGATTTCGTATGGATGCTTTACTCTCTGTGTACCAGAGTGAAAGCTGCTATAGGG
This sequence comes from Porphyromonas sp., assembly GCA_030532365.1. GTDB lineage: Bacteria > Bacteroidota > Bacteroidia > Bacteroidales > Porphyromonadaceae > Porphyromonas_A. The sequence continues at coordinate 13,138 of JAUNLH010000043.1, read as the reverse complement.
CGCACCAGTGCCTCGGTATACTTCGAGTGCACGTATGATCCGCTTGTGGTTGTTTGGATCTATCTTCTTGAGGTATTCGGGGTCGACGCTTCTCAGTTCTTCTCTTAGTGGCTCAACTCCTTTTGACTCCCATTCGCACCATAGCTCCTCCCTTATGCGCGGGTCGACAGTTGGGATTTGATCCATTCCCACTAGAAATGCCTGTATGTACATCATCGAACCGCCTACCATCAAGATGGTGTCGTGGGTTTGGAAGAGCTGGGTCAATAGCTCTCGGGCGTCATGAGCATAGGTGGATGCGTCATAGCTCTCGGTGATTGGGAGGATCTGTATAAAGTAGTGCTTTACCTCTGCTAGCTCCTCTGGCGATGGGGCTGCAGTGCCAATGCTCATCCCTTGGTAGATCTGGCGACTATCGGCAGAGAGGATCACTGTCTCTCTCTGCTTGGCTAGCTCGAGAGCGTAGCTGGACTTTCCTACTGCTGTAGGTCCGAGTATGAGGATTAGCTTATTGCAGGAGGTAGACACACTTATAGAAAATCGAGATCTTCTAAGTCTAGATCGTCTAAGCCGAACTCCTCGTCGTCAAGAGCCATCTCTTCGTCTTCATCAGAATCCGCACTCTTCACAAGTCGGTATTTGCTCGAGACATCCTGGAGGAGCAGATCCATCGGGTCGCTCATCTGATCGGGAGGGGTGCCTGTGGAGACTACAAGCTCTGGGACATCGATCTCTCTTTCTTTGTCGACCGATGCCAGCGAAATATAAAATGAACGATCGCTCAAGATATCATAGGTGAAGAGCATTCGGTCACCCTCGGACTTAAGAAAGTCTGAAAGGCGGTAGTCGTCCATGAGTAGTGGCTCCTCGTCCTCATCGAGGTGCATGCCAAGGTCAGCCAAGAGTATGGACTTGTATGGGATCCAGTTCCGGTCGGCAAGGCTGAAGAAGGTCATCTCGTCCAGGGTGTAGCCGACACACTCTAGCAGGTAGTCATGGAACTCGCGAAAAGTCGCATTGGATGAGATGGTTATCTCTCGGCGGAAGTCTGGAGCCTCATCAGCGTGTATTACAAAGCGATAAGTCATACCTTAATTCTGTCTGTTATTCGATGGCTCCTCGCACGATCCCTCTCTTAGAGGTCTTGATAAAGTCAAGGATCTTGTCTCTCTCTTGTGTGCTATCGTAGTCTTCCTCGATGAGCTGTAGAGCTTCACTATTATTCAGCCCTTTGCTATATAGGGTACGATAAATATCGTTGATGAGGAAGACCTGATCGTTAGAGAACTGTCTACGACGCAGACCTACGATGTTGATGCCGCAGTAGACTGCAGGGTCACGACCGATGAGTGTATAGGGAGGGATATCTTTCGTTAGTCTCGAGCCTCCCTGGATCATAGTGTGGTCACCGATGCGTACAAACTGATGGACAAGCGAGCCACCACTGATGATAGCATGGTCATAGACCTCTACCTCACCTGCAAGCTGAGTCGCATTACCGAGAATTACCTTGTCGTGTAGCACGCAGTCGTGAGCGACATGACAGTAAGCCATAAGGAGACAGTCGTCGCCTATCTTGGTAAAGCCTCTTGATGCCGTACCTCGGTTGATCGTCACATACTCTCTGATAACAGTCCGATCTCCGATGATGGCGACTGTTTTCTCCCCAGCAAACTTCAGATCCTGTGGCGTCCCGGCAATCACTGCGTAGGGGTGTATCTTGCACTCACTTCCTATCCTAGCACCATCTTTGATGATAGCACCGGAGGATATCCTTGTATTGTCGCCTATCTCCACATCGTCCTCAATGACAGCGAAAGGCTCTACTACGACTCCCTCTCCTAGCTGTGCGTTAGGGCTAACTACAGCTAAGGGGCTGATTTTAGTTGTTGCGTTATTACTCATAATATCAGATATCAGGAGATGCTGATTTGCGCCATAAACTCTGCCTCACACACAAGTCTCTCACCGACAAATACTAAGCCTCTCATCTCTGCCACCCCTCGTCGCATGGGCGAAGTTAGGGTCACCTTGATGATCAAGGTGTCACCTGGCACCACCTTATGTCTAAACTTTACGTTGTCGATCTTCAAGAAATAGGTCGAGACGTTGGAAGTGTCAGGGAGCCGGTGTAGCACGTAGATGGCTCCGACCTGCGCCATACTCTCCACTTGGAGTACACCTGGCATCACTGGTTCATCGGGGAAGTGACCGGCGAAAAATGGCTCATTGAGTGTGACGTTCTTGACACCTACGATATGGTTAGGTCCGATCTCTATTATCTTGTCGATGAGGAGCATAGGATACCGATGTGGCACCATCCGGCGCACATCATTGATGTCCATCAGAGGCTCCTTGTTAGCATCATATATCGGAGCTTGGCTCTCACTTTGCCTTATCTCCTTTCTTATCTTCTTGGCTAACTTGGTGTTAATGGAGTGTCCGGGGCATGTGGCAATCACTCGACCTCGGATAGGACGGCCGATCAAAGCCAAGTCTCCGATGAGGTCCATCAGCTTATGGCGGGCAGGTTCGTTGTTAAAAATTAAAGGTTTGTTGTTGATATACCCGAGTTGATCTGCGGGCTTCGTCTCAACTCCGACGTAGTGAGCGAGCTTATCCATTTGCTCTTGGGGGAGCACTTGATCATAGATAACGATGGCGTTGTCCAGGTCTCCGCCCTTGATGAGGTCGCCCTCAAGCAACGCTCTTATCTCTCTCACAAAGACAAAAGTTCGAGCCGAAGCAATCTCAGCATCGAAGTGATCTAGCGTCTCTAGCGAAGCATACTGATTGGAGAGTATCGAGCTATCAAAGGAGATCAATACATTGGCAGCGAAGTCCTCGTCCGGTAGTAAGATCAGCTGAGATCCTCTCTCTGGGTCGGTGACTTCGATTTTACGCTTTACTACATATACTTCACGCTGTTGGTCTTGCTCCTTGAGCCCTACCTCTTGTATCGCCTTTACGAAAGGCGCAGCACTACCATCCATGATGGGAAACTCTGGGGCATCTACCTCGATGAAGCAGTTATCTACTCCGAGAGCATAGAGAGCAGACATCACATGCTCCACAGTACTGACTTGTAGCTTGTCATTAGCCAGCACCGTACCTCGCTCTGTCTTCGTGACAAACTCTGCTAAAGCCGGTATCGTAGGGTTACCTTCGAGATCCACACGACAGATCTTGATGCCATGGTTCTCATGGGCTGGGTTGAGCCTGATATGGATGTTAAGACCGGTGTGCAATCCCTTACCCTCCAGCTCTATTACGGAGTTTAGTGTATGTTGCTTTTGCATTTTCGTAACTATTTTACTAGGGCTAAAGATACTTCTCTAGCCGATGTTATTTTTCTTCTCTAGCTGCTCTACAGTCTCTTTGAGCCGCTCAACCTCCTTTTTCAGCTTGAATAGTTGGGCATCCATCTCTGGCAGCTCTATGTACTTCGCCGCGGCTTTCATCGCTTTCATATATGGCTGTGCAGGGTAGCCAAAGAGTATAGCTCCTGGCTCCTTAATGTCACCCAACACCCCTGTCTGTGCAGCAAGAGTAACCCTTTCGGCTGTCTTAAGGTGCCCCGATACCCCTACCTGACCAGCAAGGGTATTCCACTCGCCTATGTGCGTAGACCCAGCAACGCCCGACTGAGCTGCAATCACGGTGTTGGCGCCTACCTCGCAGTTATGACCTATCATTACTAGATTGTCCAGTTTCGTACCCTTTCGGATGATGGTAGCATCTAGCACCGCCCGATCAATACAGGTATTTGCTCCGATCTCCACATCATCCTCTAGGATCACTTTACCCGTCTGAGCTATCTTCGTGTAGCCATCTTCGCCCTTTGCAAAGCCGAAGCCATCGGCACCAATCACGGCACCAGCGTGTATGATACACCTATCGCCCACTACGGTACGTGGGTAGAGCACTACATGGGGATACAAATGGCAATCCTGCCCTACCTCGCACCCTCTCCCCACATAGGCTTGAGGATAAACAACGCTATTAGCACCGATGTGCGCATCGGCATCCACATACGCCATCGGAGCAATCGTAGCAGAGGGGTCCACCACTGCTGTGGGGTGCACATGAGCTTCAGGTGAAATACCCGGCTCAGGACGGTCTGTCTGCTCTCTCAGCTTCAGCAGCTCCGCAAGAGCGATATATGCGTCAGGCACGTAGATGAGCGTTGTCTCTACTTCTCGAGAGGGCTCAAACCCTTCGTTAACAAGGACCGCACTGCACTTTGTGGTGTACAGATACTCCTCGTAAGCCATATTGGACAGAAAAGAAAGAGTCCCCTCCTTACCCTTCTCTATACTACTAAAGTCAGTCAAGACAACATCCCCAGCTCCCTCTACTCTCCCTCCTAGTCGCTCGGCCAACTCCAACGCTGTAAACTTCATTGATATTTATTTCGTTGTTATACCTTTAGTTCTCAATAGCTCCGCCATCTCAGCTTGCATCTCCTGAGCCTTGATGGCAGCCTGCTCCGCATAGTCCTCCCCATGACCAGCAAATATAATCCCGCGGGAGGAATTGACCAACAACCCGCACTCCCCGTTCATACCATACTTAGCCACCTCTGCAAGCGAGCCCCCCTGGGCACCCACACCGGGTACGAGTAGGAAGTGATCCGGGATGATCTCCCTTATCTTTGTGAAGAGCTCTGCCTGCGTAGCCCCAGCCACATACATCATATCTTCGTCACTACCCCATTCCTTAGAGACACGCAGCACCTCCCGGTAGAGTGGCTCTCCGCCCTCAAGCTTGGTGTGCTGGAAGTCGTGCGACCCTTGATTGGAGGTTAGCGCCAAGAGCACCACCCACTTGCCATCATGGTTCATAAAAGGCTGCACACTATCGTGCCCCATATAGGGTGCCACCGTGATGGCATCCACATCCATCAGCTCAAAAGCTGCCCTAGCGTAGAGGTTTGAAGTGTTACCAATATCTCCCCGCTTAGCATCAAGGATGATGAAGGCTTCGGGGTAATGTGCTCTAATGTAGGCTACTGTCTCCTCTAGTGCTTGCACTCCGCCGTACCCCATAGCCTCATAAAAGGCAGCATTGGGCTTGTATGCCACGGCATAGGGCGCTGTAGCATCGATGATGGCTTTGTTGAATGCCAAGACACCCTCAGGTGTAGCCGGCATGTGGTGAGGTAGCTTCAGGGGATCACTGTCGAGCCCTACACAGAGGAAAGACTCTTTCTGTATGATTTGGTTTAGTAACTCTTTCTTATTCATCTGTAGCTGAATTGCGTCTTATACCGATATAGAGCATCTGCATTTTCGCAAATATGCACAATTCTTGGCAGACTGCCCGACAAATCGTGCTCCGGATGTATCGAACAGACCCAAAAGAGTGCGTTTTCACCTGCCAAATGCTACACCTTTGCACACAAAGAGTGGCTACAAGGGAAATATCCAAAGCCACAATCAAGGTAATGGCATGCCCATAGAGGGCACCCTTAATATATTATTAAATTACAGATCAGATGGGTCTTAATTCAGCGTCTAACTGTAGGAAAAGGTCAGATGTCATCGGTACCCGTATTGATGCGAGCTCTGGTAGGAGAGTAAAATGACTTCCGAACTTAAAAAATCTAAGTTGGGAACTTAGATGCGTCGAAGTTCCGAACATAGGCATGCCGAAGTTCCCAACTTAGATTTGTCGAAGTTCCGGTCTCCGATTTGACCAAGTTGTGACGTCCGTTTTATACAACAGGGGTATCGACTTTGTACGAGTTTGGAAGCCCCCTACTCTTCATATCCCCTCTTTTCAGTACTCGAGCTGTAAAGTTAGAGCCGATCCTATATATTTAGGTATATTTGCAGAAGGGGAATAGCGACAATAATACACGAGGTCGTCAGACTTTAGCACTCATCAAAAATCAAATCGTTATGCTAAACGCTATTACATGGACTGTGAATCCTATTATCCTCGAATGGGGTAATCTGCGTATCGGATGGTACGGTCTCTTTTTCGGCTTAGGGCTAGTGGTCTTTGCCGTAGCTATCATGGATAAGATATGGAAGCACGAGCAGCTACCGGAGGAGTGGCTCAGTAAGCTCTTTGTCTACACCATAGTCGCCGTGGTCGTCGGTGCACGCTTGGGGCACTGTCTCTTCTACGAGCCGTCTTATTACTTGGCTAATCCGATAGAGATATTCAAAGTATGGGAGGGCGGACTAGCCAGCCATGGCGGAGTGATAGCCATCATCATCGCTGTATACTTCTACTCCAAGCGAGTCACCAAGCGGAGTATGATCTGGACTTTTGACCGTATGTGCGTGCCCACTGGACTGGTAGCAGCCATGATACGTATGGGCAATCTGATGAATCATGAGATCTATGGGCACCCTACCGACCTGCCATGGGGATTTCGCTTCATCACCAATATCTCAGCGTGGAGAGCTGGTGCGGAGCCAATCTTCTCTGCGCCATCGCACCCAACTCAGATCTACGAAGCACTCGCCTACCTGCTAGTCTTTGCCGTATGTATGTGGCTCTACTGGAAGACCAATGCCGCAAAGAAGGAGGGGCTAATCTTTGGCGTCGCCATGATTATGATCTTTGTGGCGCGACTGCTCATTGAGTTTTTGAAAAACGACCAAGTCGACTTCGAGGCAACGATGACTCTCAACATGGGGCAGTGGCTGAGCATACCTTTCATCATCATCGGTATAATAGCAGTTATTCATAGTCAGAAGAGCAACTCTCTCAAACTGAGCAAGAATAAACAATAAAGACAATATAATTAACACTATTCGTTCAGATGAACTTTATTCCAAAAGTGAATGAAAGCACCTATTACTTGGGTGTAAATGATAGATCGAAACCATTATTTGAAAATCTTTGGCCCCTACCTAAGGGGGTGTCTTACAACTCCTATCTGATCAAAGATGAGAAGAACGTGCTCATCGATGCGGTAGATATTTGCTACGCACAGCGCTTTTTCTCGCTCCTAGAGACCGCCCTTGATGGTGAGCAGCTGGACTATCTCATCATCAATCATATGGAGCCGGATCACTCAGGGTCGATAGAGCTCTTGCGGACTAAGTACCCAGATGTGAAGATAGTTGGCAATAAGAAGACGCTCAGCATGCTGGAGGGATACTTCGGCATTACAGAGGGGGTGGTTGAGGTTGGCGAGGATACTCCTCTTAAGATCGGAGCGGAGCGTGAGCTTAGCTTTGTACTAGCACCAATGGTACACTGGCCTGAGGTGATGTTTACCTACGACAAGTCGGAGAAGACACTCTACTCGATCGATGCCTTTGGCTCGTTTGGGACAGTAGATGGTGGGATATTTGACGAGCAGATCGATCACCACGACAATCTAGATGAGGCATATCGCTACTACTCCAACATCGTGGGTAAGTATGGCTCCTTTACACAAAAGGCACTCCAAAAAGCTAGTACTCTGGAGATTGAGACGATATGCCCCTCTCACGGACCTGTATGGCGCAAATATGTCAAGGAGATCATAGAGGTCTACGACAAGCTAAGTCGCTATGAGGGTGACCCAGGGGTCGTCGTCATCGTAGGCTCGATGTATGGCAATACTGAGGAGTATGCCGAGCTAGTCGGTCGTTCGCTGGGAGCCCATGGGGTCAAGCGAGTTAAGATCCATCATCTGGCTAAGAGCCATCCCTCCTATATCATAGCAGATGTGTTTCGATACAACGGGCTGATCATCGGCTCACCTACATATAACAACGAGCTTTGGCCGCCTGTAGAGAGTATCTTGAGGCAGCTAGTTTCGCGCAATATACCTAGCCGATACTTTGCGACATTTGGCTCAGGGAGCTGGAACCCCAATGTCTCTCGACACTTCGATGCACTGCTGGAAAAGCAGAAGTGGGAGCGGGTCGGTGAGAGCATCCAATTTAAGATGCACATGAGTGAGCAAGACGGGGCGGCCGCATGGAAGCTGGGTGAGGAGATGGCACAGGCAGTATTAAGTAAGAAGTAATCAACACAAATAATCGCATACAACTATGAGACTGATAATCCAAGAGAACAAAGACAAAATGTCCGTATGGGCAGCAAACTATGTAGTGAAGCGTATCAATGAGGCAAACCCGACACCGGAGAAGCCTTTTGTCCTAGGACTCCCCACAGGGTCTACCCCACTCGGGATGTACAAAGAGCTGATCCGTCTTCATAAGGAGGGGAAGGTTTCTTTTGCCAATGTCATAACCTTCAACCTTGACGAGTACGTCGGACTCCCAAGAGACCACGAGCAGAGCTACTACACATTTATGTGGACCAACTTCTTTGGTCACATCGATATCAAAAAGGAGAGCACTAACTTCCTCGACGGCAATGCAACAGATATCAAAGCAGAGTGCGAGAGGTATGAAAATAAGATGAAGCAGGTCGGCGGGATTGACCTATTCATCGGTGGAGTTGGGTCAGATGGGCACATTGCCTTTAATGAGCCTGGCTCTTCGCTCTCATCCAGGACGCGAATCAAGTCTCTTACATCTGAGACAATTATTGCTAACTCTCGCTTCTTCGACGGAGATATAAGCAAGGTGCCTACTACATCCTTAACAGTTGGAGTCGGAACCATACTTGACGCCAAGGAGGTTATGATCCTAGCGTACGGTCAGAACAAAGCTCTTGCTCTCAAACATGCAGTAGAAGAGGGAATTAGCCAGATGTGGACGATCTCCGCACTCCAGCTCCACCCGCACAGTATCATCGTATGTGACGAGGAGGCGACACAGGAGCTTAAGGTCGGTACATACCGCTACTTCAAAGACATCGAGAAGGATAATCTATGATGAAGAGAAGGACACAAACCTTACTGACACTCTGGTTGGTACTAGGTTTTGGATGGGCTTCAGCTCAAAGTGTCACCCTAACTCCCTCACGTCATGGAGTGGAAGGCGGGGAGACGCGAAAGACGCTTGTCGCTCTTGAGCTGTCCGATCTACCGAATACCGGTGACTTGGAGATAGATTTCACCCTTACGGGTAAGACACCTGAGTTGGTCACATCTCTCGAGCTACTCATCTCCGATGTCGTGCTTGAGCGTGATGTAAATGACTACCCCCCAGGTTGGATCGCATATACCGTGATCCCCGTGGCTCCATCTGCCAATAGTGTATCAATTCCGATCGAGAGACTGGGTAAGAACCGCGTTCTCTATCTAACTGCGGATTTGGCAACACCGGAGGAGTTCTCCATCCTCAATCGACTTACCTGCACCATCAACTCGGTAAGTATCGATGGTAAAGAGGTAGAGATGAAGCAGCAAGGTGCCGAGACTTCGAGAAGGTTCTTCCGTCTCTACAGGCCGCTCTATGTACCTGGCGACAACGGGAGTCGCAACTACCGTATCCCTGCCATACTTCGCACGAGCAAGGGTACTCTACTTGCGGTCGCTGATCGTAGGAAGTTTAACCAAATTGACATCCCAGAGGACATCGACCTCGTAGTGCGTCGTAGCTACGACAATGGTACTACTTGGACGGATCAAGGTGAGATCGTCGTTGGACGCGGCTGGGGAGCTGGATATGGCGATGCTGCACTTGTAGAGACTGCGAGTGGCAAGATCGTGCTTCTTTGTGTTGGAGGTCAAGGACTTTGGCGTGGCACACCCGAAGATCCCATGCCTACGTACTTGATGACGAGTGATGACGATGGGATTACTTGGTCAAAACCGAGAGACATCACTCCTTTCCTCTATGGCAAGGATTGTGATGATCCGGTCAGGAGCAAGTTTTACAGCTCATTCTGTGCATCAGGACAGGGACTTCGCACCTCTAGTGGTCGGATCATCTTTGTCGCTGCCATGCGTACCGACGAGCAGTACAAGCTAGACAACTACGCCATATACTCCGATGACGAGGGCGAGACATGGCAGGTCTCTGACGTTGCTTGTATCGGAGGTGACGAGTCAAAAGTTATCCAACTCCACTCCGGAGCGATACTGATGAGCATTCGCAATCCGAAGCGAGAGGAGCGCATCTTCAAGCTCAGCTACGACGATGGTCAGACCTGGCAAGAGACAGACGCCTATGCAGGTCTACACGACCCAGCTGTCGATGGCGCCCCACTCTTGGTACAGTGGCAGGGTAAGACGACACTCCTACACTCTCTACCGATAGGTCCAAGGTCACGCACCGATGGCGCGGTATACATTTACGACGAAGACCGGAGCTCTTGGAGTGAGCCTATCCTGATCAATCCAGGCATGAGTGCCTACTCCGACATGGTACTGATCGATGAGGAGACCATTGGTTACTTCGTAGAGGAGGACGACCAGATGTCGCTTGTATTCATTACTTTTACTACCGATGATCTAGCTCAACTCCAAGAGGAGAGCCGGAAGAAACAAGAATATACGATTCATTAACCTCATGCTAACTGAGTTAAATAACATGAAGAAATTACTATTGATTACCGGAGTACTTGTAGGGCTTGGTCTCTTCTCAAGCTGCTCCAAGACAGAAGATCCTATGAAGGATAACCCATTTGCAACTCCTAGCCAGCTAGAGCACGGAGTGCCCGACTTTACAAAGATCAAAAACGAACACTACCTACCTGCCTTCAAAGCTGGTATCGACCAGCAGCGCGAGGAGATCCAGGCTATAGTTGATAATAATGAAGCTCCCACCTTTGATAACGTCATAATAGCGTACGAAAAGAGTGGTGCCATCCTCGATCGCGTCTCCAATGTCTTCTTCGCAATCAGCAGTGCTGATGCCACAAAGGAGATAGAGGATATCGAAGCAGAGGTGATACCTCTACTTACTTCATGGGGCAACGAAATCACCTTTAACAACGCACTCTTCCAGAAGGTCAAGGCAGTGTACGACAACGAGTACAACACTCTTGAGGGCGAGGACAAGCGACTTCTAGAGGAGATCTATAAGGACTTTGAGCGCTCTGGTGCTAACCTCCCAGCAGACAAGAAAGCGGAGCTAGAGAAGATCAACAACCGCATTGCAGTCCTCCAGCAGACCTTTGGCAAGCAGCTCCCGGAGGCAAGTAACGCATCAATTGTATGGGTCGAGACCGTCGACGAGCTTGCAGGTCTTAGTGAGTCAGACATCGCACAGTGCAAGGCTGATGCTGAGAGCAATGGTGGCAAAGCTCCTTATGCCATTGTCATCACCAATACGACTCAGCAGCCCATACTAGCCACCTTAGAAAATCGCGCACTCCGTGAGCGCATCTTCAAGGCATCCATCCACCGTACCGATGAGACCTCAGAGTACAATACCTACCCTATCATTGCGGAGATGGCACAACTAAGGCATAAAAAGGGTGAGATCCTAGGCTATGCCAACTATGCCGCCTACTCACTCAGCAACACCATGGCTGAGAACCCTGAGAATGCTAGTGGCTTCCTCAAGTCTCTCATCGCTGCATACAAGCCAAAAGCTGAAGCCGAGACAAAGGAGATCCAGGCATACGCACAGAAGACACAAGGCACAGACTTCGTCCTACAGCCGTACGATCGCTTCTACTACTCTGCAAAGATGAAGGAGGAGAAGTTCCACTTCAGCGAAGACGAGGTACGTCCTTACTTCGAGATCTGGTCAACGCTAGAAAACGGAGTCTTCTATGCTGCCAACCGTGTCTATGGCATCTCATTTGAGGAGCGCTTCGACCTACCGACTTACAATCCCGATATGAAGGTCTACAATGTCCTCGATAAGGATGGCAGCCAGCTCTCTATCTTCTATGTCGACTTCTTCCGCAGACCTACCAAGAGAGGTGGTGCATGGATGAGTGCGTTTGCAAAGCAAAGCCACTTCAACAACCAGATCCCAATCATCTACAACGTCATGAACGTAGCTAAGGCTCCTGAGGGACAGCCATCACTGCTTACTTGGGATGAGGTGACCACTATGTTCCATGAGTTTGGTCACGCACTACACGGTATGCTCTCCGACTGCAAGTACAATACGCTCAGTGGTACTGCAGTAGCAAGAGACTTCGTAGAGCTACCTTCTCAGTTCAACGAGTACTTCGCATCCATCCCTGAGGTCTTCTCTAACTATGCAAAGCACTACCAGACTGGAGAGCCTATGCCTGAGGAGCTAAAGAGCAAGATGCTGGAGTCTATCACCTTCCACGCTGCGTATGCACTTGGTGAAAACCTTGCTGCATCCTCTGCAGATATGGCATTCCACACGCTGCCAAGTGCCGACGCAATCAATAGCGACAACGTCGCTAGCTTCGAGGCAAAAGCACTCGAGGAGTATGGTCTACTCGATCCTCAGGTACCTCCACGCTACTACACCACATACTTCAACCACGTATGGGGTGGTGGCTATGCTGCAGGTTACTATAGCTACCTATGGAGTGAGGTACTCTCAGCAAACGTTGGCGAGTACTTTACAGAGCATGGTTCTCTAAATCCTGAGGTAGGTCAGGCATTCCGCGACAAGATCTTGAGCAAGGGTAATACCCAGCCACTCAATGAGATCTTTACAGACTTTACTGGCCTGGAGCAGCCAAATGCAGAGAGCCTACTACCTGCAAGAGGTCTATAAACCATACCTCATAGATTGAGCTTCATTGAGAGCCTCGCAGAGAATATCTGCGGGGCTCTCTTCTTTCTATCCCCGAGCACGGATCTACCCCCTCCCCTTTTTGCGTCATTCTATTCTTTGGCTCACAAACGAAGATAGTTTTGTATTTATATATTTACGCTATCTAAGCTAAGACAAAGTTAAGACCCCAACTTAAGTTCATCCGAGATCGGAACTTAGACTTGTCGAAGTTGGGAACTTCGATGCATCTAAGTTCCCAACTTAGATTTTTTAAGTTCGGAGCTTAGTTTTCGATGCCATGGCATTTCCTTCCAATAGAGCTCAGTATGCTTACTCTGCACACACCATGTCATTTCCCATTTTGATCCTTTTCATCGTCTATAGAGAGTAGGATTTTGAAAGTATCATTGACCTCATTGTACAACGCTCCTAGTGCCATAGTGGTAGTGCTGATCTCCGCTCCTGGAGCGTGAAGACTATCATAATTTTAGGTATATTTGGCAGGATATATTGAAAGGAAGATCGGGAGGTGCAAAATCGAGGCTCATAATGAAGGAGGAACTAGACAGCAGAATCGTACAGGACTACCTCGAGGAAGGAAAGTTGCAAGAACTGAG
>JAUNLH010000042.1:3147-15162 GCA_030532365.1 Porphyromonas sp. | reverse complement strand
GTGCTTTCTCTACCTAAACATTAAAAATATCAGCTCTCGAAAGTTTGAAACTCTCATAAAATTTACTATTTTTGCTCGCATATAAAAGGTTAAGTATAACCCGCTTGGGCACCTAGTATACACTGAAAAAGCAACAGATTATGTATTGGACATTAGAATTGGCGTCAAAACTTGACGACGCCCCCTGGCCAGCTACGAAGGATGAACTTATTGACTACGCTCAACGCACCTGCGCTCCCATGGAGGTGATAGAGAACCTGCAGGAGATCGAGGACGAGGGTGAGACCTATGAGTCCATAGAGGAGATATGGCTTGACTATCCGAGCAAGGAGGATTTCTTTTTTGACGAAGAGGAATATTAGGCTAAGGGCTTAGCAATAAATCACTAAGCAAGAGGCAATGATATAGCCGAAAGGTCAGGTCGTCGATTTTTTCGAAGGTCTGACCTTGCGTGTACAATAATGGTATAAGAGCATAAGAATCACCGGCATGAATAACTTTACATTTCACAATCCTACAAAAATCGTCTTCGGTTGTGGCAGTGTCGCACAACTATCAAAGCTGATACCGGAGGGCACAAAGACGATACTACTAACTTATGGCGGTGGTAGCATAGTGCGTCTGGGCATCTATGATCAAGTGATCCAACAACTTGAGAGGTATGAGGTGATCCCCTTTGGTGGAATTGAGCCTAACCCTGACTGCCATACGCTTGACAAAGCTATTGCCATTGCCAAAGAGAAGGAGGTAGACCTGGTGCTTGCTGTCGGTGGTGGATCTGTCATTGACGGGAGTAAGGTGATCGCTGCCGGAGTCTTCTCGTCCTACACCACCTCTTGGGAGATGGTAATCAATGGAGAGTTCAAAGGCTCTATACCACTTGGCACTGTGCTTACGGTACCTGCAACAGGTTCAGAGATGAATGCCGGTGCTGTCATTTCTAACCGTGCCACCCGTGAGAAGTATGGCTATAGGGCACAGCATCCTCTATTTTCAGTCCTCGACCCGACTTATACTTACACCCTCTCTCAGCATCAGGTGGCTTGCGGTATCGCTGATGTATGGATGCATACCCTAGAGCAGTACCTCACCTACCCTGGGCAGAGCAACCTCATGGATAGGATGGCGGAGGGTGTACTGAGCAACGTGCTTGACTTCGCACCCCTGAGGTTAGAAAAGTCGGATGACTATGATGTTGCATGCGAATACATGCTATCAGCAACAATCGCACTCAACGGATTTCTAGGCATGGGGGTAGAGCAAGACTGGGTGACTCATAAGATAGGACACGAGGTTACAGCACTTACAGGTGCAACCCACGGGGCATCGTTGATGATGATCCTTCCATCTGTCCTCCGTGTGATGCGGGCTGAGAAGGAGGCTAAACTCCTCCAGATGGGCATACGGGTCTTCAGGATGACAGATCCGACAGCCGAAGAAGTAATCATCAAGATAGAAGACTTCATCCACTCTCTAGGGCTTGCAGCATCACTTACTGAGGCGGGCATCTCGAAAGAGGTGGCAGTAGAAATCGCAGATAGATTTGAAGAGAGGGGCGAGAGCTGGGGAGAGGGTCAGCATGCTACACCTGAAAGGATCCGGGAAATCTTATTATTGGCTTCTAAATAACTATAATCTATGACTGGCTCACTTCATAAGATAAAAATTATAGCACTACTTACAACGGGTGCCCTACTATCAGTATGGCTAATAACCTCTTGCAATAAGAGCACAGAATTAGCGGAGCTTCATCTCTCTGTGGAGAGTTTTGAGGACGTGCCTCAAAACGGTGACAATCTGCGCATTGTGGTGGAATCTAGCGGGGAGTTTGAAGCCACCTCCTCTGTTAAGTGGCTTGCACCCAACATTACGCATGGTGCCTCAAGAAACATTGTAACCATCAAGGTAAGTGCGAATCTAACAGGCGCTGAGCGCACAGGGAAAGTAATTTTTACCACTCCTGGGAAAAGTGCAAGTGTGCAGGTAACTCAAAAGGGCGGTGAGATCAAGCTAGATGAGGTGGAGTACGAAATCAATGTAATCTTTCATATCCTCTACAACGAAGATGATGCCAATAATCCTGATGAGGAGAAGCGAGTTCATGTGGTCAACAGTGCAGAGTTACAGCGCCTCCTGGAGGATGTAAATAGGCTCTATGCTGGACAATTCACCCCAAAGAATAACGTTGATGCGTCCTCACCTGACCAGGTAGTAAGGCACAATAGCAACGTCCGATTTGTCCTTGCGACACATGACCCTGAGGGGAATCTTCTCTCTCCGTCGGGTATCCAGAAGACTGCGATACCTGAGAAAAACATAGATCCATCAGTAGTGATGGGAGACAAGACCGGTGGGATGTACCATGATATGGCTTGGCCACTGACGGAGTATATCAATATCTTCATCTTCCCTTTCTCCCCAATGGAGGGGACTGATGGAGACGAGTTTGTGACCCTAGGTATAGCCCACTTCCCATACACTGTCTCATCTCATCCACTGGAAGGCTTATCCAACTACGACAGACGAGCTGAATCTTTTGATAATTACAATCACTGCATTGTAATAAACTTAGAGCAGGCTCAGGAGCGTTTTTATGCATATAGTTCGCACGGTAAAAACCTACTGACAGTGACCATCGCCCATGAGCTCGGACACTATCTGGGACTTGCCCATCCATATGCAGAGGAAGTTATTGACAATGTGACACAAGCCGTAGACAACTGTCTGGACTCTGACTATTGCGAAGACACTCCCAGTTACAACAGGATAGCCTACTGGGAGGGAGCACTTAACATTCTATCAAGTACTAATAACTCTCCACAATCATTACTAGAGGGGTTGTTACAGCGGACAGACTGCAGTGGCAAGCGCTTCACCTCTACAAATGTGATGGATTACGAATTTTCATACAACGACCGTTTCACTCCGGGACAGATAGAAAGGATGAGACATACGCTCTATTACAGCTATACGGTGCCTGGGGATAAGGCTTTCGGAGACAACACGAGAGCAGTGAAGTCGGTAGAAGGTCCAGAGCCTACGGTAGCCATCTGCACTTTAGACAACTTCAAAGAGTCAGAATGATGAAATCAAGACGACGTACCTCACGATTTCTCCGCTATCTGCACTCCCAGAAGGCAATACTGTCACTCCTCTTCATAGTGGTGGTGAGCGTACTTCTGGGCATATTTGGAGCAGAGTTTTATACTAAAGGCGAGCCTCGTGAAGCAATAGTAGCACAAGCGATGCTCGACAGTGGAGACTTCGTCTTACCTCGAGTGTACGGAGCAGAGTTTGCCTACAAGCCACCTATGTCGCATTGGCTAATGATTGTAGCCTCCGCTCTTACTGGTGGCGAGATAACAGAGGTGAGCGGAAGACTGCCCTCAGCGATCGCCTTTATCATACTGGTGATGGCTTCATTTTACTTCTACCTCAATCGTGTTCGCTATCGCACTGCATTCCTAGTCCCTTTTGTCCTGCTGACCACTTTTGAGGTGCACAGAGCTGGGATCACTGCTAGGGTAGATATGTTGCTGACACTCTTCATTGTCCTAACTCTCTTTGCCCTATATCGTTGGGAGGAAAAGAGAGGGCTTAAAGGGATCCCAATTACGGTACCACTGTTGATAACAATGGGAATCCTCACTAAGGGACCTGTGGCACTGGTATTGCCTATCTTCATTTTCGGCCTGTACCTACTTTTACTTAAAGAATATGGTATTGGGGATATCATAAAGAAGCTACTCATAGTATCCCTGCTCTCAATCCCCCTGCCTGCGATATGGTATTATCTTGCTTGGCAAGAGGGAGGTGATGCCTTTCTATCCCTCGCCTTTGCAGAAAACTTTATGCGTTTTTTTCATGTCCAACCTGAGGCTTTGCACTATGCTCTTGGGCACGAAAAGCCTGCATATTTTGTACTTATATTCCTGCTATCGGGAGCACTACCGTGGACATTACAACTTTTCTTCATCCCATGGAAGAAGGACCACCCTGATCTACTGAACAACTCGAACTACAGAGAGGTTCAGATCAACAATGCGCGCTGGGAACGCCTAAATGGAGTATCTAAAGTGCGCTTCTTCTCCATCTTGGTGGTAGTGGTCACCCTGATCTTTTACATGCTTCCTTCAAGCAAGCGTAGCGTTTACCTCCTTCCCCTCTTCCCCTTTCTCTCTCTCCTCATAGCTGAGTCGCTGCTACACATGGTGCAGATTACGCCCAAACGACTTGTCGCCTTTAGCAAGTTTGTAAGTGGCATTGCTCTGATAACTGTCGTAGCTCTTTTTGTCTTGCAATACTCTAGTACAACATTTGGGATGTCAGATCCTAAGATGCTCCATACACTAGAGGTTGTTCGCTACGGAATACATGCATACCCTGCACTAAGTCTCCTCCTAACCTCCAGTTTATTGATCATGATTCTTACTACAGTCTACCAGATTAAGCGAAAGGGGTATATCAAAATTGTATACTGTATAGTATTTATCTTCTTTTTCCTCAATTTGAATATTGACGGACCGGTCATGATGGGCTTCAAGGAACAGCACTCAGCAAAACGCTTTGCCCAAATGGTTACTCCGATTGTTGAAAAGTCCAAAGCAGAAGTATACACCATCAGCAGGCTTCGTGAGGGGATCAAGAACCTGTATGGGCTGGCATTCTACACTCATATACAGCCACTTGCTTTTGACAGAGAGAAGCCTAATGAAGGGTTCTTGATCTTATGGGAGAAGAATATTGATGAGATAAGAGAGCGCTTCTTAGGGGGATATAATGTACAAGTCATAGCAAAAGATACTGCTCCGATACAAGAGGGAGGAATTGCAGTACTCCTTTGGTTTGAAAAGGAATAACACAGGGTTCAGTACGTTGAAAATCAGAAACTCAATACACCTCACCACTATATTTCTGGTTGTATTTACACACTATTATGGGTGTACCTCCTATACACCTCCAGTGGGAACTATTGTGATTGATACTGACCTCCCAGCTCTCCATGAGGGTGTATTGCCTATAGGGGTCACACTTGACATGGGCGACGAGGGGAAGGATCTCTTAAGTCCAAACCTCTTGGTTAATGGATCATTTGATCTTGCTCCAAGGCTAAGGGATGGAGCATTTGATTATGCCAGAAAGACGGTTTCCACGCCCAATAAGTATACGACCTACTATCCACTTCCACTATACCTCCATGGCTGGGAAGTGATGGTAGGTGACATTGCTCTTGATCTCAGGAGTGATAGTATTTCTACCAGACCCTCTAATACATTACGGTTTCGAGTAAGTCCTAGAGATAGCATCTCCTCGATCCGACATACAGGATTCCCCTTATCCATAACGGCTGGAGATGAATTGTCATTCCGATGCCGGTTTCGCTCTACTGAAGGCGTGGAGCTTAAGATCAGCCTTGTTAACGACTCATTGGAGTTGGTCTCAACCATTGCTACCATAGGGCATGGGAGCCTTGATTGGGCTAAGACTGAGGTGACTTTGACTACCTTCTCTTCTGTAGAAAATGCTTCATTGCTATTAACTGCTCAGCTACGATCAAGCACCTCTCCATCATATTACCAGGATGATGAAGGTAACTGGCATAGCATCTCGCATTTCATCTGGTTGGATGACTGCCATTTAGCTCCTGAGCATTCGGAAATGCAAGACGGCATATCGGCAGAGCTGCACAGCTTTCTATCAGAGCTCAACCCGGATTTTCTGAGGTTCCCAGGAGGTAGGACGATCAATGGCTTTTACCCAGGCACCTATCCCTTACATTTAGATTCATTAGAGTGGACACCTATCTGGACACTCCCTGGGGCTGAATATACTGGAGACTTCGATTACCATCACTTTGTAGCTCTTGCTAAATCACTTGATGCAATACCTGTACTCCTCGTCAACTTTGGCTTCACAGACCCGACAGCTAAACAAAGGATAGAAGGGCTAAAACTACTAGAAGAGCGAAGCCACTACCTAGCAGAGCTATACCGCTCAGCTGCCGATGAGCGACTAGTGCTACAACCGGGGTACGACCTCGCTGGTCCAGAGTACAACCTTAGGTTTAAGCACATGCTCCAATACATCAAGAAGGACAGTGTAGCGCCCGAGTTTATCACAGGAGGAGCTCTAACACCGGAGACGCCCTACAGTGATTACACCACCGATCTTGTGATACCACCTGTCCAACGTCCAGACCTCAGTACGGTCTTACCCCCACCTGACTCTGTATTTTATCTCACTGAGCCTTTGATGCTAGGAGAGGTCCATTTCGATGAGGTGGAGGGCGATGAGTACAACCTCTCACCCCTCCTGCAACGCGTCTGTTTTCTCATCGAAGCAGAGCACTACAGTGGTGCACTGCAAGGGCTCACATTATCTCCCCTATTGGCTTCTCCACACAGCTCCCAATTACCTCTTATCCGCTACCATGCTGCCCGATACGAGCCTACGCTATTGTACGACTATCTTCTCTACTATCAAGAGTGGCGAGGGGACCAGCTCAGGGCTCTCTCTATCACCCCGGAGGAACATCCCCTATACCTATCACTTACCTCTGACAAAGAAGGGAATAACTACTACCTTAAGGTTGCAAACACTGCTAGGCACCCACTCCCATACCAGATCTCATTCAAGGGCTTTTACGCAAACTTTAGTAGCTACAAAACTATCTCATACACTCCAGAAGTCAGCACCTTCAAAGTTGGGGAGGAGCAGAAAATATCCTCTAGAGCGTTACACTATACGTTTAATCCACACGAAATCGTTATCTTTCACTTCAGACAAAACAAGAAATAACTAACAACGAACAAACATGCAACAGATTCAGAAAGCCCTTCTAGTGTGCACTCTACTGCTCTACCCCCTCGTTGGCTCAAGTGCCCAGATAAAGGTGGGCGCAGATAAAGTAGACCAAATCGTACAAATCACCGAAGGCAAGCGTGTAGGGCTAGCTACCAACCACACTGGGGTTCTCAGTGATAGTAAAAAGACACTACTACTTGATAGCCTCATATCTCGTGGAGTACAAATTACTAAGCTATACTCTCCGGAGCATGGTCTGCGTGGCACAGCCGACGCAGGAGCGAAGATAGAGTCAGGTATAGACCCTATTACCAAGCTCCCAATTATCTCCGTCTACGGTGCTAATAGAAAGCCTAAGACAGAACATCTCGAGGGGATCGATGTGATGATCTACGATATGCAAGATGTAGGCGTGCGCTTCTACACCTATATCAGTACTCTGTACAATCTCATGGAGGCTTGTGCTGAGCACAATATCCCTCTGATCGTTCTAGACCGCCCCAATCCCCACGATGCTATTGATGGTCCAATGCTTAAGGATATGAAGTTCCGATCTTTCGTAGGGATTATACCGGTACCTGCCGTACACGGACTTACACTTGGTGAAGCAGCACAGATGATCAATGGAGAGGGATGGCTCGTAGATGGAATCAAAGTGGATCTAACAGTCACTACGGTAGAAGGCTGGCGGCACGGTGACCCCTACTCCCTCCCTATCGCACCCAGCCCCAACCTCAAGAGCGATCGTGCCATTGCTATGTATCCCACTACCTGCTTCTTCGAGGGGACGAGCTGGAGCGAGGGTCGCGGTACAGAGACTCCATTTGAGGTTGTTGGTTATCCTGACGCTCGCGTCGGGGAGTACTCCTTTACACCAATTAGTCGCCCAGGAGCTACTAAGCCTAAGCATCAAGACAAAGTTTGCTATGGACCAGACCTGAGAGATTACCCACTCAAAAGGGGGATCAACCTCCCCATCATCATTGATGCAGCTAAAAAGAGCAGAGAGGCTGGAATAGACTTCATTACAAGGGGCAATTTCTTCAACCTCCTATCTGGCACTGACCAATTCCGCAAGCAGATCGAAGAGGGCTGGAATGAAGCTCAGATACGAGCATCATGGGAGTCTGACCTCAATGCCTACAAGCAAATAAGGTGCAAGTACTTACTCTACGAAGACTATCCTGTTACTGAGTAAAATCATATACGTTAACAGAGAAGTCTTTCTCATCGTCATATAGGTGAGAGGGACTTCTTTTTTTGCTCCGCAGTGATCGCTTACTCAATCTCTTAGCCAAAACTAGAGGAACTGCAATTTTATTCGATGGTAAGCGTTGCTACAAAGCGTGTCTCCTCTGTGACAGGAGTAAGCGGATATACCCCTCGTGCCAACAAGGAAGTAGATTCCATATACAAGGGAGCAACGTTTAGCCAATCTGCTCTCTGAGCAGGAGTTAGCGTAGTAATCTGGAAGTATCCTTTGCCGTGCTCCGAAGGGAGGTCCCGCTCACTAAGAGCCAAGGCCAAATGCCCCATCGTCGGTCTGATATTGACCTCGATACAGGGCAAGAGCTCTAAAGCTCCCTCTTCGTTTGCTACGACAGCTGTGTCTACCCCTATCGGACCACTATAGCCATACAAAGAGAGTCTAGAGAGTGCTCTACTCAAAAGTAAGATATAGTTCTCATGGGAGGGCGTGGTTGGTGTGGCTTGCCACTTCGTCTCTAGTTGGTCAGCAGGCTGCAACCTATTAGCTATATATTTCCCTTTCTCCGTGACAAACTCACTACCACCGAGATAGCGCACCTCCCCTGTTGCACTCATGTAAAACTCATAGCCACGGTCCTCGACGATCTCATAATAAGGTTCGATATAATACCTCTTAGATCTTGACTTACTGACACTTGCAAAGAAATCTCCCAAACCGACCTCATCAGAGAAGAAGCGCACTCCCCTTCCAGAGCTAGAATACTCATCCTTAAGCACCCAAGCGCGGTGTAATGGCAAAGAGTTTGGCATAGCAGAGCACTCCATTGGCTCCATCAAGTGACTAAAGAGAGCCGGCTCTATCCTTACTATTTCACGCCATAAAGACAAAGACTGGTGTCGACTACCGAGAGCCCTCATCTCATCAACTGTGAAGGGTAAGACATATCCTTTTGGAAGATACGATTTTAGTTCGGAGGCCCAGCCCCACGGTTGCAGAGCATCATCACCAGACAGCTCCGAGATGATTTGAGATGTCCTATACTGCTCTGGCATATCATCAGCAACCATCACATAGTCACACCCACTAGTCATATAGATAGGTAGTGTGGCTAGATCCCTTCTAAAGCGGCATACAGAGCGAGGGGGTGTATAGTTAGCAGTCACCCCAGACAGTGAGGCTTCGTATCCGGGGTTAAAGAACCATACCAAAGAACTAGTGAGCTCTTTGGTATGTATTTTAGGAAACATATAACACGCCATTACGGTCGGTGTTGCTCTGTACTATGAGGGGGACCTTACTTCTCTTCTTGAGACTCCTCAGTCGGAACATCTTCAAGCTCCTCTGAAGGCTCTGTCTCAGCCTTAGCAGCCTTCTCTACGCTATCCTGTACTTCAGGCTCTACAGTATTATCCTCAACCTCCTGAGATGTCTCTTCAGCTACCTCCTCTTGCTTAGGAGTAGGATGTTTGATCTCCTCCTTGATCTCAGACAAACGCTCGTTGTACTTTTCAATCCTATTAGCTAGTTCATCGATCTTACCTTGGATCTGCATCACCATTGGGTTGTCTGGTGAGGCATTGAAGAAGCCAATATTGTTCTCGTACTGCCGCAGCTCCTCCTCCAAATGAGTGATATTGCGACGGATGTTGCTCTCTTCATCCTGCAACTCATTGTTAGAGAGGTTAGTAAGGTCTTTCTTCATATCAACCTTCTTAGGTCTGCGATCCTGCCTATCTCCACCTCCCCCGCGCTGACGACGGTTATCTTCTCTGCCACGTCGAGACCTATTATCACCAGTCAGAGCTCTGAGAGCACCGTAGTATCTATCGAGTAGCTCTTCCTTCTTCTCATTCGGGACTCTGCCATACGTTGCCCACTCCTCGCGCAGTGTCTTGAGCTCTTCAATCAAGTTAGATGGACGGTTCTTCACAAGCTCTTCAAGACGCTCTACCACCTCTATCTTTGCATCAAAGTTTGCCTCTCTATCTGCCATCCGAGATGTGTATACCTCAGACTTCTTCTGGAAGAATACATCACAAGCCTCGCGGAAGCGCTTCCACAAGCGTTGTGCCTCAGCGACACGGGTACCTAGCTTGGAGACCTGGGTCCACTCCTTCTGCATCTCCTGCAGATGTTTTGTGGTTGTCTTCCAGTCACTACTATCCTTTAGAGCTTCCGCTTCGGCAGCTAGCTCGCGCATCCTCTCTAGTCGAGGTGAGATAAATTCACTCAGTTCTCGCATAAATGTGCGACGCTGTAGATAAAACTCATCAACAGCAATGCGGTAGCGCACTCTGATCTCATTGACAGCAGACTTAGGCACCCTGCCAGCAGCCCGCCAGTCGGACTGGATTTTATCCATACGACGCTCATAGTTGCGCCACCCTTCTCTAGTAGTTGGTAGCTTGATGAGCATATCCTCAAGGCTCTCAACTATCTCCTTTTTCTTCTCAAGGTTTTTCTGCTCTTGCTCTTGGATTTGCTTAAAGTGGTCATCATGGCGCTTATTCACTACCGTTACAGCATCCTTAAAGTCCTTGTGCACCGCATCGCGGAAGTCTGGAGCCACTGGTCCGATCTCCTTCCACTGGTCTTGCAGTGCTTGCACCTCGCGAAATGCCTTGACCACATCCTTATCCTCACCAAGTGCCTTGGCAGCACTTATGAGCTCTCGCTTCAGCTTGATATTATCCTCATAGTCATGCTCCTGATCCTCTGGGTTGAGCTTTGTCTCATAGAACTTCTCGATCAGCTCTGAGTACTCATCGATGATCTTACGACGTACAGGATCGGGCACTGCGCCAATAGACTTCCACTCAGCACGGATATTGAGAAATTCATTGCGAGTAGTAAAGTAATCATCTGTTGAGCCGAGTGCTGCCTTAAGTCGCTCTATAAGCTCGAGCTTCTTCTGGTGGTTTTGCTCCTGCTCTTGCTGCTCTAGCTCCTTGGTCTTCGCTACCAACTCATGGTAGCGGGTCTTTAGGTTGATGAACTTAGTCATCAAGAGATCCTTATCCGTGGGAGTTTCAGTAGCCTCCGGATCACGCTCCTCACCATCATCCTCCACATCGTCGAGGTCGGTATCATCTGTAGGATCAAACTTTACGTTATTGACAAGACTCTTGAGGCGCCTCATCTCCTGAATATCCGGTAGTCGCTCAGCCTTGATCTCCTCATCCAGATGATCAAAGAGCTCTGACAGAGAGAGCTTACTCGTATCCACTTTAGTAGGTGTCTCATCCTCCACGTCCTCAGCTGCTGGCTCTGCCACTATTGTCTCGTCTGTAGGTGTTTGATCATCGACCTTCTCCTCATCTGTAGGCAAGGTCTCCACCTCATTAGGCATTTCTGCAGCGTCAGCTGGCGTAGTTGGGGTTGTCACTTCTACTTCAGCACCTTCATCAGGTGTACTCAGGTTTTTCTCAGAGTTTAGTTCCATAGCTCTCAAATCTATTGTCTAGTCAATTTCACATCGTGTATGGAGAGGCTGTACACTCGTCCTTACTGTTTTGGATCTGTAAGGTACTAAAAATAACTAAGAATCGACGGCTTTATCTAAAATTTGACTATCTTGCTGATGGGTAACTCCGCAATACAATGTAAAACTACTGAATCAAAAACCTTATGGCTGAAGAGATTAAAAAACTACAACCAGAGCCGGTATGGCGTCATTTCTACGAACTCACACAGATTCCACGCCCCACAGGGCAGATGAAGGAGGTGGCTGAGTATGTAACTAGTGTTGGTAAGCAGCTTGGTCTAGAAACTGTTACAGACAAAGTGGGCAACGTCCTTATCCGCAAGCCAGCCAGCCCAGGGTACGAAGATAGAAAGGGCATCATCCTACAAGCCCACCTCGATATGGTACCGCAGAAAAATAGTACTGTCGATCACGACTTTACAAAAGACCCGATCGATGCTTACGTCGATGGCGACTGGGTAAAGGCTAGAGAGACGACACTAGGCGCAGACAATGGCATAGGGGTAGCCATGGCACT
>JAUNLH010000042.1:0-3129 GCA_030532365.1 Porphyromonas sp. | reverse complement strand
AGCTGTACTAGAGGACAACGATCTGAAGCATGGTCCACTCGAAGCACTCTTCACCATCGATGAGGAGGTAGGTATGGTCGGGGCAAATGGCCTGGAGGCAGGCTTTGTAAAGGGCGACATCATGCTCAACCTTGACTCTGAGGAGGTTGGATGCCTGTACATAGGCTGTGCCGGAGGTGTAGACATCAACGTCAGCCTTGAGTATCAAGATAATATCCCTGTCCCCGAGGGCGATGTTGCGGTCCAAATCAATCTCTCAGGGCTAAAGGGTGGACACTCTGGCGCAGACATACATCTCGGTCGTGGCAATGCCAATAAGCTCCTCGTACGCTTCTTAAAGAAGGCTCTACAGCAGCTCTCTATCAGTGTGGCAGAGCTCCACGGAGGTTCTCTGAGAAACGCCATTCCACGCGACGCTGAGGTCCTACTCACCCTGCCAGCCGAGGAGTGTGATGCTCTATGGGAGCTGACCAGTGACTTTGAGGACCTCTACAACAAGGAGTACGCCGGGATCGAAAATAAGATCCATCTCACACCTACAAAACAGCCGGAGCTACCAGCCACCGTAGTACCAGAGGAGATCCTCGACAATATCATCCACGCTATAGAGGCGTGCCAAAATGGCGCCATCACCTATCTCACAGACTTCCCCGATACAGTCGAGGCTTCTTCAAACCTAGCATCAGTACAGCTAGGTGGTGGAGAGTTCAAAGTTACCTTCCTCACCAGAAGCTCCAGCGAGTCTCGCAAGGAGATGGTGGCATCCAGCGTTGAGAGCGCCTTCTCACTGATCGGTGCCAAGGTGGAGTTTGACGCTGACTACAATGGATGGCAACCAAATGCCAACTCGCATGTCCTCGAGGTGATGAAGGAGATATTCACCAAATGCAATGGCAAGGAGCCAGCTGTAAAGGTGATGCACGCTGGGCTAGAGTGCGGTATCCTCCTTGGCGTGATGCCTGATGTAGAGATGATCTCCTTTGGTCCGACCATCCTGCACCCTCACTCGCCGGATGAGAAGGTAGGCATAAGCACTGTCCAAGAGACTTGGGAGCTGCTCGTCAAGTCTTTGGAGGAGCTATAAGCCAAGCCTCACTATATGCTAATAGAGACAGAGGTCCTAGTACTCAAGGGGGTACGATACTCCGATACGCATAGCATCGTACACACCTACAGCGAAGACTTTGGTACTCTATCATTTAGGGTCTCTCATGCCAACTCTCGTCGTAGACGGGGTGGCATGAGAGCCTTCTTTATACCGCTGTCGCTCCTACGGGTGAGCCTTGATTATAGGCAAAACAACGACATCCACCTACCCCGAGAGGTCAGTATTGTACACGCCCCACTCCGCCCCACCATCGATCCGCACGCCAATGCTATTGCACTCCTGATCACAGAAGTACTGAGCAGGGTACTACGGATACACCAGTCTGACACCCAGCTCTACAACTTTATCCGAGGAGAGGTCTTAAGGCTTGAGACTGTGTCTACTGCGGAGCTCCCAGCCTTTCACCTGGCGCTACTCAGCGGGCTCTGCCTGCACCTTGGGGTAATGCCAAGCACAGAAGGCTACCAAGAGGGCTATATCTTACAGCCGCAGGAAGGGAGGTTTACACCCCCAATCAGTGCAGAAGAGCACAGACGCATACCTGCCTCTGCACTCTTCTATCAGTTTATTACCTCGCCTACGCCTGAGCTACTTCCGCTCAATAGGCACCAGAGAAACGATCTCCTCGCGCTCCTCCTCCACTACCTCGCCCACTACTATCCGAGTCTAGAGCACCTACGCTCCCCAGACGTACTGAAGCGACTATTTGTCGACTAGCCTAGGTAGCTCCTCAGGTGTGTCTCGTCGCTTGTCTTTCGTAGCTGGCGGATCGCCTTCTCTCTTATCTGGCGCACCCGCTCTCTACTGAGCCCGATCTCAGCACCTATCTCATCTAGACTCATCTCTGGCTCACCACCAAGACCATAGGTGTGAATCAGCACAAACTGCTCACGCTCCGAGAGTACCTGCATGGCTGCCTGTATCTCATTCACAAGAGACTCATCCATCAAGCTACTATCGACATTGGGGGCATCCTCATCAGTAAGTACATCAAGCAGAGTACTCGACTCTCCCTCCTCAAAGGTCTTATCGACCGACACCTCACCCTTATCTATCTGGATGATATCGATCACCTTATCAAGATCCATCTCCATCTCGTCTGCCAGTTCTTCAGGAGACGGCATCCTCTGGTGTACCTGCTCGAAGCGATCGCGTGTATTCTTTAGCTTAGTCACGTTACCCACCTGGTTTTGTGGGAGTCGGACGATACGCCCCTGGTCGCCCAGTGCCTTCAAGATGCTCTGGCGGATCCACCATACGGCATAGGTGATGAACTTAAAGCCTCGAGATCCATCAAAGCCTTGCGCCGCCCTGATCATACCGAGGTTCCCCTCATTGATCAGGTCTATCAGAGGAAGTCCGAGATCCTGATACTGCTTAGCCACACTGATCACGAACCTCAGATTGGCTCGCACCAGTTTGTCCACTGCAGCCTGGGAGTTCTCATCGTTGCGCTGGATCTGCATTGCCAGCTCCGCCTCCTCCTCAGGGGTGATCATTTCCTCCTTTGCTACCTCTTTCATGTAGCGATTCATTACGGCGTCGTCACGACTCGTAATAGACTTCTCAATCTTTAACTGCCTCATCTACAAATATACCTTCCTTGATTTCTTTATGCCATCTAGCCTTAGAACAGTCGGGCACGAAAAAATGTTGTGACATCAGCTATAGACACCAATCCCACAACCCTTATCGACTGTTATTGCAAAGAAAAGCAACATAAAATTGAGCGTAAATATACTACAAATAAGATTGAATTGCAAACTCCACCCCCAAGACAAGGTCGTTAAAGCCACACAGGAGTGGATAGAACCTACAGATCACAAGCGGATCGGAGCTAATACCTTGTATTGCAGCAAGTGTCAAGAGCAGATAATGATAGATGAAAGAATGATCCTTGAAAGACTTTAGAAACAAAAAGAGTCAGCCGGGTCTCCTACACAATCAAGACCCGAACTTAAGTAAATCCTAGTTCGGAACTTAAGTTTATCTAAGTTCCGAGCTTCGGTGTATCTAAGTTG
>JAUNLH010000041.1 GCA_030532365.1 Porphyromonas sp. | reverse complement strand
GGGTATGGATACGGTTATGGCTACGGCTATGGCCACCAGCGAGCTGGGAAGAGAGACGAGAAGAACACGCAGGAGCGCAAGTGATGGAGGAGCAGAAGAAACTCTATACCATAGCTCTCGACTTTGACGGAACTATAGTAACGCACAAATATCCAGAGATAGGTGAGGAGATCCCAGACGCAGTAAGGGTGGTGAAGCAACTCATCCGCGACGGGCACCGCATCATACTCTGGTCGGTGCGAGAGGGCACTCTGCTAGATGAAGCTCTGCAGTGGTGCGAGGAGCGAGGTCTAACCTTTTATGCTGTTAATCAGGACTTTCCGGAGGAGCAGACCGAGGATAGATACTTCTCACGTAAGATCAAAGCGGACATATTCATCGATGACCGTGCCATCGGAGGGCTACCATCGTGGAGCGAGATATACAGAGCTATCTCCTCCGGAGATCCCCACAAGCCACTACACTACACGCCACATATCTCTGACGAACAGCGAGCAATGATGACTCGCTACCAGAGCAAAGATGGAGGCTACCGCCGTGGCTCCGGGCTCTTCAAGCGCAGGTAACACCCTTACCAACCGGGGTGACAAGCTCGCTCCACTCGAACCAAGCGCACACCTGACCTCGATTGCAAACATCGAAGAGGTCGAGCATTGATAGCTCCGACATCCAAGTCAGACACAGCGAAGTTCCTAAGTCTTGAATAGATATTCGAACTCCGACACCTCTGACATCCATTTTGGACACTGGTGACTTAGGACTTAGTCACCTGCAACCTCAATGGCAGAGAGGCTAGAGACCGATGGCAGATGCAGGTGAGGTGGAGAGAAAAGGGAGAAGACATAGAAGATAGAGGGAAGAGAGATCGAAGATAGAGAAAGGAGAGGGGCGAAGAACTACACGTTCTTTGCCCCTCTCTCCTTTGTCGGTGATGTATCTCGATCAGGACTTTGCTCGACCTTGGTACGAGCCATCTCTCGTATCAATGGTGATGACTTCACCCGTCTCGATGAAGAGCGGTACTCGAACTTGAGCGCCAGTCTCTAGTGTCGCGTCCTTTTGTGCATTGGTAGCGGTGTCGCCCTTTACTGCGGGCTCAGTGTAGGTTACCTGCAGGTCTACGTGCGCTGGGAGCTCGCATGTCAGGATCGTCTCACTTCCGGCATGCACCATAGCCTCTACCATATCTCCCTCTTTGAGAAACTCCACACCCTCGATGCTCTCCGCTGGGATATGGATCTGGTCGAAGGTCTCAGGGTGCATAAAGACAAGCCCCATGTCGTCCTTGTATAGGTACTGATAAGGTCTTCTCTCGATGCGCACCTCCTCTACCTTGACACCGGAGGTCCAGGTCTTCTCCAACACACGTCCGGTAGCTACGTTACGTAACTTAGAGCGCACAAAAGCCGGACCCTTGCCGGGCTTAACATGTAAGAACTCCACGATTACATAGTAAGTACCGTCGATGTCGAGGCACATTCCATTTCTAAAGTCAGCTGTAGTTGCCATTATTCGTTATTTGTATCTTATTGTTATTCAGTTTCTAATAAAAATTTATCTCAGGCGCCACCAAACTCCATCAGATATGCCTTGATAAAGTCGTCGATCTCCCCATCCATGACACCATCGACATCCGAAGTCTGATAGTTGGTTCGGTGATCTTTGACCCGCCTGTCATCGAAGACGTAGCTTCTGATCTGGGATCCCCACTCTATCTTCTTTTTAGTATCCTCGATCGCCTCTTGGGCTTTGCGTCGGCGGGCTAGCTCCTTGTCGTAGAGTTGACTGCGAAGGAGTCGCATCGCATTTTCACGATTGTCTAGCTGGCTACGGGTCTCAGTGTTCTCGATGATGATCTCCTCCGTCTCGCCAGTGTCGGGGTCGGTGTAGTCGTAGCGCAGTCGGACGCCGGTCTCGACCTTATTTACATTTTGCCCACCTGCACCACCGGAGCGAAAGGTATCCCAACTGATATTCGCCGGATTGACCTCAATCTCAATGCTTTCATCCACGAGTGGTACCACAAAGACCGATGCAAAGGAGGTCATCCTCTTACCTTGAGCGTTATAAGGAGAGACTCTCACCAGTCGGTGCACTCCATTCTCGCTCTTCAAAAAGCCGTACGCCAGCTCGCCCTCCACCTGCAGTGTGGCTGTCTTGATGCCGGCATCGTCGCCATCTTGCCAGTTGGTGACGGTTACCTTGTAGTCCTTATGCTCGCACCATCTCTGGTACATACGCGCGAGCATCGACGCCCAGTCTTGGCTCTCCGTACCGCCCGCACCCGAGTTGATCTTAAGTACAGCCCCGAGTCGATCCTCCTCTGCCTGAAGCATATTTTTCAGCTCCAGGTCTTCGATTTTATGGAGCGTCCTCTCGTAAAGCCGATCTAGCTCCTCCTCAGTGATGAGCTCCTCCTTTACAAATTCTAGCCCTAGCGAAAGCTCCTCCGCTAGTGTATCAACCTCCTCGTAGCCAGTGATCCATCCTTTGATCCCGCTTACGAGTTTGAGTTGTGCTTGTGCCTTCTTGGGGTCGTCCCAGAAGTGTGGGTCTTGTGTCCTTAGTTCTTCCTCTTGTAGTTGTATCTTCTTGCCATCGATGTCAAAGATACCCCCTCAGCGCATCGCGGCGCTCCAACACATTCTGTAGTTGGTCCGTTGTAATCATCCTTTGTATAAAGCTATGACTGTGTTAATACTTCTATAAAAACTGCCGCTCCCCTGCGCTGCAAAAATACCAAATAATGCCTTAAGGAGCAACCCACTACGGAGGCTCGTATTTTGGTAAGCGGGTGCTTTTGGGTACCTTTGATGAAACTAAATTCTTATTGATTACGTAACGAGATAGAATAGGTATGAAAGCATCCGTATTCCCAGGTCAGGGAGCACAATTCATAGGGATGGGCAAGGATCTCTACGAGAGTTCAGAGAGAGCGAGGTCTTACTTCGAGCAAGCCAATGAGATACTAGGATTTCGCATCACCGATATTATATTTGACGGCACAGAGGAGGAGCTGAAGCAGACTCGTGTGACTCAGCCTGCAGTCTTCCTGCACTCCTATGTAAGCGTTGTCGAGGATGGCGCTGGGCTCGAGGCAGATATGATGGCGGGGCACTCACTGGGGGAGTTTACAGCCCTCGCTGCTGCAGGTGCCATCACATTTGAGTCGGCACTCACCCTGGTGCACAAGCGCGCCGAGGCGATGCAGAAAGCCTGTGAAGCCAACCCCTCGACCATGGCTGCGATCCTTGGACTATCCGATGAGGCTGTCGAGGAAATCTGCCAAAAAGTGACAAGCGAACTGGTGATCCCTGCCAACTACAATAGCCCTGGTCAGGTAGTGGTCTCCGGCTCTATCGAGGGCATCAATCAGGTGGTAGAGCTGGCTAAGGAGGCAGGTGCTAAGCGCGCCATCCCGCTCAACGTCAGCGGAGCCTTCCATAGCCCCTTTATGGAGAGTGCAAGGGCAGAGCTAGAGAGTGCGATCCAGGAGACCAGCTTCAGCACACCACGCTGTCCGATCTATCAGAATGTCGACGCCCTACCCCACACTGATCCGGACGAGCTGAAATCCAATCTGATCAAGCAACTCACTGCTCCTGTGCTCTGGACACAGACGGTGCAAAACATGGCTAAAGATGGGGCTACTGACTCCAAAGAGTACGGACCAGGCAATGTGCTCCAAGGGCTGATCCGCCGCATACTGAAGTAACTCAGGTCACGACGATCCTATATAGGCGAAGCGCCGGTAGTACAGTGGTACTACCGGCGCTTGCGCTATTTAGTGGATGGTGCTAGCGGGTCTTAGACCTCCTGCCATACAAATGCCATCGCAGCGCCATTTTGTTCTTTAGCCCTGATGGTCTGCAGGAGCTCGCCTGTCTCACTGTACCTAAAGATATCTGCACCCATCTGCTGACCAAAGAAGATCTCCCTACGGTACGGATCGTAGCCTACGACACGATTGACAAACATAAACATAGGTAGCTCCTCCGCAAAGTCACTCACCTCATCTGTAGTAGTGGAGATCTTCTTGATAGACGACGCATAGTCCGAAGACATCCAGTCGACATCAGTTGTATAGAGGTAGTCACCTATGAGCGCGATAGATTGGTTCCTCACGTCGTAGTTACCCGTGATCTTGCGACTCTTGGCATCCAGCTTATGAATACTAGAGACGGTGCCTTGGGCAGGACCACTGTACACGTGTAGGGTATTGAAGTAGAGAGTGCCCTTGCCATCACTTACAATAGTGCCTGGGTTGTAGCCCACCTCTATGGTCTCCTTCTCCTCAAACTTAGTCAGATCCACAATAGAGATCTTATTGTCATTTCCCTGCCCTGATTGGCAGATAAATAGCTCATCGTCATAGGCGACAAGCCCCTCGCTGTGGGTACCAGTCACCGGTGTATACTTTGGCTCGAAGTTGAGGGTATCGATCTTCATCACATAGCCTGAGTAGAGAGAGGCATACACCTCACCCTTATACGACACCAGCTGGCGAGGCTGTAGTTTTTGCTCCTCAACGATGGTCTTGATCTCCTTGAGCACCTTGCCGTCTGCAGCGTTGAGTACCTTGATGTAGGAGTTGTCGACACCCTCAGTCCCTGTGACAGCGATATACAGCTTAGAGCCATACTTGATCATGCTATTGGGTAACTCTCCAAAGTTAGATACCCTCTTCTCCTCGACAAACTGGTACTCATCCTTATCGATGTCGTATGAGAAGTATGAGAGCTCGCCGTCGCCCCTACCCCAAGCACCCTCGCTCAGGAAGTAGAAGCCGGCAGGAAGCGTCTGCTTGAGCCTGATCTCGGTACCATCGTCAAAGACAAAGATGATCTCTTCGCCCTGCTTCAGCACCTTGGTGAGTACCTTATCTGTGGTGGTCGGTACCTTAATATCCGTCACGGTACCGCCAACCGCCCAGTAGCCCTTTTGGATGCTGATCTGAGCATCGTCGGACCACGGGATCATGGTTGTGGTGCCATTGATGGCAAACATATCGCTCTCGCCCTTGGTGAAGCTACTGATCGTGCCTCCTGTGATGGCGAGGAGAGTGCCATCGGAGAGCTTAGCGACGACCAGCCCGGTGCCATCTGATGACTGTGTAAATGAGACAATGGAGATTCCCGCCTGCTCAGCTTCGAGCAGCGCCTTAAAGGTGTCGAGCTGCTCCTGCTGGTGCTTCTGCTTCTCGATGAGCGTATCGATGCGCTCCTCAAGCGCCCTAAAATTATCTCTCAGACAGCTAGAGAGCGTGAGTGAAAGTAGTAGCAAGAAAATGATAGAGAGTCGTTTCTTCATGGTATTCTCTTATCTGAATTATGAAATTAGTAATGAGTCTCCCTCCACCCGAGGGCAAAGTTAGCACTTTAGATCGAACAGTCATAGCAGTATCCGAGTTAGATGATACTCCTCCTTTTGCACCATCTTTTATTTGTCTATATCTAATACTACAAAGTGGAGCGATCGATGAAGCGGGGTACTCCACTCGGAGTGTCGGGCAGGAAATGCAAGGAAGTACTGCCAATGCGAGATCCTTATATCAGGTGGCTAGACCTCCGAACTCAGAAAATCTAAGTTGGGAACTTCGATACATCTAAGTTCCGAACTTCGACAACTCTAAGTTCCCAACTCCGATCACCCGAAGTTCGGATGTCGAGTGCGTCTAAGTTCAAAAGCAAGTTTTCTACAAATCACAACTCCGATTTTATGTAAATAGGAGTTTCCCTTGGTCTCCACTCCGGTCTCGTGCACTTTCGGCTTCGGTATTCTATTATAACTAACTGAATATAAGAAAGATCTGACTCTACATCCACATCTCCATACCTTCGCACTCATACTCTTTGCTTATTGGTATCTTTGCGCACTCCATCTAGTAGGCAGACCATTAGCAACAACAAGAGATATATGAAGATACTAAAGACCTTAAAAGACTTCGCACTCCTCATTGGCATGATTGTGGGTGCCTTCCTCTCTGAGTGGATCTACGTACTTGCACCCTACCTACCACTCACGCTCTTTGTGATGCTGCTACTGAGCTATACCAAGGTACATCCCTACGACCTACGGCCGAAGCGCAGTCATTATATCCTCTTTGTGATACAGTGGGGGCTGGGGCTTCTAGCTTACTTCCTGATCCGACCCAAGAGCGAGATCTTAGCGCAGGGGGCGGCGCTGATGATCCTCACACCGACCGCAACGGCAGCACCGGTGATCACCAATATGCTCGGTGGTAATGTCGCCTACGTGACCACCTACATGCTACCGAGCAATATCCTGATCGCTCTCGTGGCACCTGTAATGATCAGCACACTCTACCCGGAGATGAGCTCGAGCTATGTGGCGACCTTTCTCGACATCCTGTCGCAAGCATCGTCTATCATTATACTCCCTCTGGCGATCGTCTGGTTTTTACGCTTTGCCCTGCCCAGAGTGCATGACCGTCTTGGGAGGTACTCATGGCTTACCTTTTATGTATGGGTGGTAGCGATCACTGTGATTAGTGCCAATACGGTACATCTCTTTCGTCATGACGACTCTCTAACTATGGCGAGTGCCATCGAGAGCGGAGTCATTTCGCTCGTCTGCTGCCTCCTGCTCTACTCGATCGGGCATTTGGTAGCCCTCTGGATGGGCGGTGCTTCCTCTAATTGCAGGCAAACATTGGGACAGAAAAATACAATCCTCGCCATCTGGCTTGCTAGCTCATTTATGGATCCCTACCTAGCGATCATACCTACCTTTTACACCATTTGGCAAAATACCATCAACTCACTGGAGATCGCAGCTTACAACAGGAGGATTCAGTAGAAGCAGAGATTTTTTCCGTCCAATCGGGTATTTTCGGATGATTTTATGTAGTTTTGCTCATAACTTGAAAGCATGTGCCATTTAGATTACGCTGAAAATAGATATGGTTAAGGAGAATTTCGTCAAAATGTATGAGACGTCCATTAAGGACAATTGGTCGCTTCCCGCTATCACCAACTACAATAGCGGTACTTCGTATAGCTATTCGGAGCTGGGGCAGCGTATCATGACCATACACCTGGCGCTGGAGCGTCTGGGGATAGCTCAGGGAGATAAGGTAGCGCTGATCGCCAAGGACAGTGCAGAGTGGTGTGCCGTATGGCTGGGGATAGTCACATACGGGGCTGTGGTGGTGCCGATATTGCCGACGTTTCACCCCAATGATATTCTCCACATCATTGACCACAGTGATAGTAGAGTGCTCTTTGTGGGCGACGAGCACCGTAAGTTTATAAAGATCGAGGCACTGCCAAAGATTGAGGCGACTCTCGATGTAATGTCACAGAAGGTCCTACCGGAGCTCTGTCGAAGCACGGAGGCTAAGGCATTGGATCCCGCGCAACTCTTTGAAGAGAAGTACAGTGGGGGCTTCACGAAGAAGGATGTTGCCTTCCCAGAGATTAGTAACAACGAGCTGGGAGTAATCAACTACACTTCTGGCACGACTGGCTTTAGCAAAGGGGTGCTACTCACCCTCAATAACTTAGCTGCGAATGTAGTCTTTGCCAATAGGCAGGGGATATTCTTCCCAGGTGGGCGGATCTTGAGCTTCCTGCCCAATGCCCATGCCTATAGTTGCGCATTTAACTTCCTCTCACCGCTAGCTAAAGGTACGCACATATACATCCTAGGGCAGAAGCCGGTGGGGTCGGTCTTGCTCAAAGCTTGCAAGGAGGTGCGCCCGCATACGCTGATCTCTGTTCCGCTCATTATGGAGAAGATCTACAAGGGTGTGATACAGCCTAAGATCTCTAAGCCATCGGCTAAGATAGCACTTGCGATACCAGGGGTCAATAAGATCATCTACAGAAAAATCGGTAAGACACTCATGGAGACGCTTGGTGGCGAGCTAAATCTCTTTGTGATCGGTGGAGCTGCCTTTAATGAGGAGGTGGATCTCTTCTTGAAGAAGACAGGATTTCCATACATCGTCGGCTACGGACTTACAGAGTGTGCCCCACTCGTAGGATACGTTGATGTGAAGGAGTATGTACCTAGATCCTCAGGTAAGGGGCTCGATAAAGACCTCGTGCAGATAC
Organism: Porphyromonas sp.; assembly: GCA_030532365.1. Lineage (GTDB taxonomy): Bacteria > Bacteroidota > Bacteroidia > Bacteroidales > Porphyromonadaceae > Porphyromonas_A. The sequence continues at coordinate 7,151 of JAUNLH010000041.1, read as the reverse complement.
GTCTCTTCGAGCCTGAGGAGGAGAATGGTAAAATGGTCGGCGAGCTGCAAGTCCTGGGTGAAGTGGTCTGCAAAGGCTATTATAAAAATGCCGAAGAGACGGAGAAGCTATTTACTGCTGACGGATGGATGAGGACGGGAGACCTGGCTCACCTGGACAATAAGGGCAATATATTCCTCGTCGGTCGCTCTAAGTCGATACTCCTCAACTCCAGTGGGGAAAATGTGCACCCCGAGCACATCGAGGCTAAGATAGCCATGCTCCCATACATGCAGGAGGCGATACTGGTACAGCGCGACAACAATAAACTGGTGGGCATTGTTACAGTAGACCACGCAGCAATAGCGCGTGATAAGAAAGATCTAGATCAGGTGCTTGCAGAGAACCTCAAGGCACTCAATGAGATGATAGCTGTACACGAGAGAGTGGCTGCCTTTGAAGTGCTGGAGGGTGAATTTGAGAAGACACCAAAGGAGAGCATCAAGCGTTTCCTATACAAGTAATAGGGTTGATGGAGAAAGAGAAATACTATATCTTGGGGATCGAGTCGTCCTGTGATGACACCTCTGCTGCAGTCTTGGAGGTGGATAGGGTGCGGTCTAATATCATAGCGAGTCAGAAAGTCCATGAACAGTATGGTGGCGTAGTGCCAGAGCTGGCAAGCCGTGCGCACCTGCAGAACATCGTACCAGTGATCAGCGAAGCTGTAAGGCAAGCAGGGATCACTAAGGAGGACTTGGACGTGATCGCCTATACTAGAGGGCCGGGACTACTGGGGTCGCTCTTGGTGGGGACCAGCTTTGCCAAGGCGCTCTCTCAAGGGCTCGACATCCCGCTCATAGATGTCAATCACCTGCAAGCCCATGTGTTGGCACACTTCATCCAACCTGCTGAGGGTGAGCGGGTACGGGTGCCGAGTTTCCCATTCCTCTGTCTCCTCGTCTCCGGAGGGCACACTCAGATCGTACTCGTCAAGGGTCCTCGCGACATGGAGATCATAGGCAATACCATTGATGATGCGGCTGGAGAGGCATTTGACAAGTGTGCCAAAGTGATGGGACTTGGCTATCCCGGAGGTCCGATCATCAATAAGCTGGGCAACTTGGGCAATCCAAAAGCATTTACTTTTGCAAAGCCAAGGGTCGATGGCTACGACTATAGTTTTAGCGGGCTTAAGACTTCATTTCTATACACACTGCGGGATGAGCTGGAGCAAAACCCCAACTTCGTCGAGGATAACAAGGAAGACCTGGCAGCTTCGTTGCAAAGCACGATCGTCGAACTCCTATTGGAGAAGCTTGAGATGGCGATCGACGACCTAGGCATCACGCAAGTGGCGGTTGCTGGCGGTGTATCAGCAAACACCGCACTACGCGATGCGATGGTGGAGATGGGTGAGCGTAAGGGGCGAGAGATATTCATCCCACCCTTTGCCTACACGACTGATAATGCCGCAATGGTGGCTATTGCAGGATCCTTTTTATACGAAAAGGGCTACCGCGGATCTATAGAGGACTCCCCCTTCTCTAAGGTGGTGATTTGAAATGACCTCGCTGGTAGAGCAGGTTGCTCTGTACATAAGAGACCACGAGGGTCGGCTAGCGACGGCGGAGAGCTGTACGGGAGGGTTATTGGCACACCAATTAACATCCGTCCCAGGTGCATCGGAGTGGTACCATACAGGGGTGGTAGCTTATACAGAGGAGAGCAAAAGGCAGCTGTTAGGTCTGACAGACGAGGAGCTGAGAGGGGGGCTCGTGACTCGCGACTGTGCGGAGGCAATGGCACGCAGAGTCGCAGCTCTCTCCGGTGCAGACTACGCGATAAGTACCACTGGAGTGTGTGGTCCAGCCGTAAGCGAGGGATATCCGCCCTGCACGGCTTGGATAGGGGTGGCAACTCCAACCGGAGTCTTCTCGACCCTATACACCAGTGAAGACATGGGGAGAAGTCGAAATAAGGAGCTGGTAGCATACGCTGCGCTGGACTTTTTCTTGAGCCTGCACAGATCATGACACCCAAGGAAGCCCTGACCAAGTACTTTGGTCACCCAGCTTTTCGTCCATATCAAGAGGAGGTGATCTCCAATGTCCTAAAGGGCAAAGACCAGCTAGTAGTGCTCCCTACAGGCGGTGGTAAGTCGCTCTGCTATCAGCTGCCAGCACTCTTGATGGAGGGGTGTGCGCTGGTGGTGTCACCGCTGATCGCGCTGATGCGAGACCAGGTGGTAGATCTTCAAAAGCTCGGAGTGGCGGCTGCCACACTCAACAGTGACGTCACACCGGAGTACCGAAGAAATGTCCTCACGGCATTGAGGAGCGGTCAGCTGAAGCTCCTATACCTCTCTCCAGAGACATTGCTTTCACCGCTTGGTATCAGCCTACTTCAGCAAAATAAGATATCGCTCTTCGCAATCGACGAGGCGCACTGTATCAGTCAGTGGGGTCACGACTTTCGACCGGAGTACTTGCAACTCGCAGTGCTGAAAGAGACCTACCCAGAGCTGCCGTTGATCGCACTTACCGCCACCGCAGATGCCTCAACGAGAGATGATATTTCCAAGCAACTCCAACTGATCGACCCGATCATCACCATTGGAGACTTCGATCGCCCGAACATTTACCTTGAGGTACGCCGTGGACTTAAGAAGCAAGATAAGCTCCGTGCGATAGAGGATTTCATCGATGAGTACAGTGCGGGCAACGAAGGAGGGATCATCTATTGCACGCGTCGCAGTGATACGGAGATGCTCTCACAGCACCTCAATAGCAAGGGCATCCGAGCTCTACCTTTTCACGCCTATATGTCGAGCGAAGAGAAGACGATCGTCCATCGTGCATTTCTCAAGGGGGAGGTCCAAGCTGTCTGTGCTACAATTGCCTTCGGCATGGGTATCGACCGGGCGGACGTGAGATGGGTCATACACTACAATATGCCCCGTAATATCGAGAGCTACTATCAGGAGATCGGGCGTGCTGGGAGAGATGGCAAGCCGGCTAGAGCTCTACTATTCTACTCTTATTCAGACATCTTCATCCTTCAAAAGCTCATAGATCAGCAGCTGGGGAAGCTCAAGATGGAGTATATGAAGAGCTATTGCGAGGGAAACGTATGTCGAAGGAAGGCACTTCTCGGATACTTCGGAGAGGAGCGCGAGAAGGACTGTGGCAATTGCGATGTATGCCTTATCCCGCCTCGTGAGCGTATCGACGGCACAGTGATAGCGCAGAAAGCTATGAGCGCAATTGCAAGGTCGGGTGAGCAGATATCGATCGGGATGGTCATCGACATCCTACGTGGCTCACGGCGGTCCGAACTCATCTGGCGCGGATACCACATGATGACTACCTACGGAGTGGGTCGCGACCTCTCTAACAACGAATGGCAAGACTACATCTACCAGATGATCCTGAGCGGATTGTTGAGCATAGACTACAGCCATGGTGCGGTCTTACGCATCACCCAGTTGGGTCTCGACGTGCTCTACGGTAGAGCCTCGTTTAGCCTGGTACCGTTTGTCCCCTACTCCAAGAAGCAGTAATGGCAAAAAGGAGAAAGCGGTAACAGGCGCAATAAGCATACGAGAGGAGGACTTCCCTAGCACAATGGCAAAGGAAGTCCTCCTCTATGCTTGTATCTACGCTATTGGTAGGTCAGGCTCTAGCCTTGTCCACAATAGCCTTGAAAGCCTCCGGATGATTCATCGCTAGGTCTGCTAGGACCTTGCGGTTGATATCGATACCCTTCTTCTTCAGGAGTCCCATCAACTGAGAGTATGAGATCCCCTCTTGGCGGGCTGCAGCATTGATACGCTGTATCCACAGCGATCTGAAGTCGCGTTTCTTGACCTTCCTATCGCGGTAAGCGTAAGTTAGGCCTTTCTCGTGTGCATTCTTGGCTACAGTCCAAACGTTCTTACGAGCACCAAAGTACCCGCGTGTTTGCTTCAATACTCTCTTTCTTCTGGCTCTTGAAGCAACGTGATTAACTGATCTTGGCATGTTTCTAAAATTCTTTGAGTGCAGGCGTCCCTCTCATAGGGCACTTTCATGGCACATCACTCTGTTAAACAAATACTTCGCTAGCTTCTCATTTACACTGAGACATCGGCTCCGGCGAGGGATCAACCCATCCCGAGTAGCTTCCTCATTGCCTTCTCATTGTGCTTATGCACAAGTCCGTCCTGCGTCAGATGACGCTTTTGCTTCTTAGACTTCTTCGTCAAGATGTGACTTTTGTAGGCATGCTTGCGCTTGATTTTTCCTGATCCGGTGAGAGTAAATCTCTTCTTAGCACCGGGATTAGTCTTTATCTTAGGCATTCCAGTTTGTTATAAAATATGTAGTTAGTAATTATATAAGATCGTGACACTCGCATGTCACCATCATATTCTTTTCGGCTCAAGACTTCTTCTTGGCAACACCCTTCTTGGGGCTAAAGAGCATGTTCATCCGCTTACCCTCTAGTGTAGGCATCTGCTCTACCTTGGCATAGTCCTCGAGGTCGCTGGCAAAGCGTAGCAGTAGCAGCTCACCCTGATCCTTAAAGATGATAGACCGCCCCCGGAAGAATACGTAGGCACGCACCTTATTGCCGTCCTCTAGGAAGTTGATAGCATGCTTGATCTTAAAGTTGTAGTCATGCTCCTCTGTTTGAGGTCCGAAGCGGATCTCCTTGACCTGAGTCTTCTGTTGCTTGGCTCTCTGCTCTTTCGCCTTCTTCTTTTGCTGGTAGGCAAACTTCTGGAAATCCAAGACCTTGCATACAGGAGGTTCAGCATTTGCAGATATCTCCACCAGGTCCAGCCCTTGCTCGTTCGCTATCCTTTGTGCCTCTTGTATCGAGTAGATACCTTGCTCTACGTTATCGCCTACTAGGCGTACTTCTCTTGCACGTATCTGTCCATTGGTACGATTGCTGGGCTCTTGGTTCTTCTGGTTGTTGTTACGTCTTTTGTAGTTTGCCATTCAGTCTTTTGTCGTCGTCTTGTTGTCTTGTGCTTCTATTGTTCTAATAATAAAATGTCTTACTCTTCGATCTTCTTTTGCTCTGATTTCCACGCATTCATCTGCTGATCTACAAGCTGGAGAAGTTCGTCGGCAAATATACCAATTTCTTTTGAACCTTGGTCGCCTTGTCCCTGCTTACGTACAGAAACAGTGCCACTTTCGGCCTCTTTCTCACCCACAATCAGCAGATAGGGCACGCGCTTCAGCTCTGCATCACGTATCTTACGCCCTACTTTCTCACTTCTCTCATCGACATACGCGCGTATCTCGTGCTTAGAGAGCTCACGCATCACCTCGAAGGCATAGTCATTGAACCTCTGAGAGATAGGTAGGATAGCTACCTGGTCAGGTGAGAGCCAGAGTGGGAACTTCCCAGCCGTGTGCTCTATCAAGACCGCCACGAAGCGCTCCATTGAGCCAAAGGGAGCACGGTGGATCATCACCGGGCGGTGCTTCTGATTGTCGTCACCAGTGTAGTCGAGGTCAAATCGCTCTGGCAGATTGTAGTCCACCTGTATCGTACCCAACTGCCACTTACGACCCAGTGCATCACGCACCATAAAGTCGAGCTTAGGACCGTAAAATGCCGCCTCACCGTACTCTACGACCGTCTTTAGCCCGGTCTCCTCACACGCTTCGATGATCGCCCGCTCGGCACGATCCCAGTTCTCGTCTGTACCGATGTACTTTGCTTTATTATTCGGGTCTCTCAGCGAGATCTGAGCTTCGTACTCATTGAAGTCCAGTGCCTTAAAGATGATAAAGATGATATCCATCACCTTGATGAACTCCTCCTTGATCTGATCTGGACGGCAGAAGAGGTGGGCATCGTCCTGCGTGAAGCCACGCACGCGGGTCAGCCCGTGCAGCTCTCCACTCTGCTCATAGCGATATACGGTGCCAAACTCCGCCAAGCGTACCGGTAGGTCGCGGTAAGAGCGGGGCTTAGACTTGTAGATCTCGCAGTGGTGGGGGCAGTTCATCGGCTTGAGCATAAACTCCTCTCCCTCTATCGGCGTCTTAATGGTGCGGAAGGAGTCCTCGGCATACTTCTCATAGTGCCCAGAGGTCTTATACAGGCTCACATTGCCTATATGCGGAGTGATCACCTGCTCGTAGCCATACTGTCTCTGGATCTTCTTTAGGAAGTCCTCGAGCTGCATCCTCAGTTGCGTACCCTTGGGCAACCAAAGTGGCAGACCTGCACCTACATTTTGAGAAAAGGTAAAGAGCTCCAGCTCCTTGCCTATCCTACGGTGGTCACGCTCCTTAGCCTGCTCCAGCTTCTCTAGGTACTCATCGAGCATCTTCTTTTTGGGAAAAGTGATGCCGTAGATACGTGTGAGCTGTGGGCGGTGCTCATCGCCTCGCCAGTAGGCACCCGCTACGGAGAGCAGCTTTATCGCCTTGATCGGCTCAGTCGATGGGATATGAGGGCCACGACAGAGGTCTGTGAAGTCTCCCTGGGTGTAGGTGGTAATGGTACCATCCTCCAGCTCCGAGATCAGCTCCACCTTGTACTCATCGCCCTTCTCCTCCCAGTATTTCAGCGCATCCTCCTTAGAGATAGAGCGGCGGGTAAGGGTCTCTTTTTGCTTCACCAGCTCCTGCATCTTCTTCTCTATCGCAGGCAGGTCCGACTCCTTGATCTGCACACCCTCTCCTGGGTCGATGTCGTAGTAAAATCCGTTTTCTATCGCTGGGCCAATACCAAACTTGGTACCGGGGTACAGCTCCTGTATCGCCTCTGCCATGAGGTGAGCACTGGTATGCCAAAAGGCGTGCTTGCCCTCCGGATCCTCCCATTTGTAGAGCACCAGCGAAGCATCCTCACTGATCGGGCGAGTAAGGTCCCACTTATCGCCATTGACACCTGCAGCCAAGACCTCTTTCGCTAGTCGTGGGCTGATATCCTTTGCTACCTCCAATGGTGTAATCCCTGCTGGATACTCCTTCGCTGAGCCATCGGGCAGAGCTATCTCAATGTCTGACATAATGCAAACTTCATTAGTGACTTAAAAATGTAATGCCTACAAAATTACCATAAAATATCCTCCTCTCCAACCTAAACCTCCCTCTACTCGCTTCCGTAGATTCAAGTACCAAGTGCAATTTTATATTAAATGTTTAGCAAACGCAACT
>JAUNLH010000040.1 GCA_030532365.1 Porphyromonas sp. | reverse complement strand
CGGGATCGAATGACCTAGCGAAGGGTAAGAGGCGAAGCCTCGCCACCCTGGTATCATTCGTCACGAATCTGATATCGACTCCGACGAAGGTCGGATGTCGTACCCCCATTAGATCTGGAGTAGATTAAAGGTAAGACCCGAACTCCGTGCAATCGAAGTTCGGGTCTCACTTTTTCCAGCTACCCATGGATGTTTTTTATAACTCCCTGATTGTGGATTGCATTAGGTGGGAGGGTGCCACGGATGGGGTAGCGTTATCGATGGTCAGATATGCAGTGCTTGGCAACGATCCATTCGCTACTCCTCCTCATTGTTGTGGTGTGTGATGTGCAGGCGACCACCGGTGCTGTTGCCGACGTATTCGGGAGCATAGTAGCTCTCGATGACGGCTGGTCCGTAGCTAAAGCTCCCATCGACGTTGGCGGTTGCCTCCAGCTCTAGGAGGTGCTCCCCTCGGGTGAGGTAGTCGATGAAGATACGGTCGTGATCTTCGCGTCTTTCGTAGCTGTACCACAGTCGATCTGACGTCTTATATCCGTAGAAGTCGTAGCCGGGTTCGGCTCCTGCTGGGCGTGGATCTCTGAGTTGAATGAGGCTGAGGTCTTGCGCCGTCTGGATAAAGTAGCGAACCACCAGTTGCTCTCCGCTCTTCGCGGGAGCCTCTGCGGTGACACGGACAAGTTCGCTCTTGCCCTCGCTCGATACCCTGCGTGCAAAGATTTCTTTTCGCACCTTTAGCTTCTCACCCGTCGGGGTTGCCAGCTCGGCAGGCTCTGCTACTTCATAGCTTGCGCCACCGAAGATAAAATCGCTCTCTACCCCCTCCCATTCGAGCGCTAGCTGTTGCTCGGGTGTCTTGAGGTGTCGGCTCACTCTACCCGTAGCTCGCTCTGTGGCGGTGAGTTGGTGGCGGGTGCCATTGATCACGAGAGAGGCATTGGGCGAGACCGCTGTTGGGCTAATGGTACGCAGGAGTGCCGTGACAGCATCGATGTAGAAGGGGCTACTCCAGAGGGTGCCTTGCTTTAGCTGAAGCATGAAGCGTGCCACCTCGGGTGGGAGTGGGGCCCCATCTTTGCTACCGTGTAGATAGAGGGCTAGTTGCAACTTCTCTCGGTCGTGGTGCGTGTATCTACTCCTATCTTCTACAAATTTTAGCACCTCTCGGTATGTCTCCTTACTGTCATAGTAACTGCTGTACTCAGCGAAGTGTAGCAGGCGAGAGGTGGAGGTATATCTCTGATACTCCTTGTGTGCGAGCTGTGCTTGCTCATCGAGTTGCTTTTGGATCTCCTCGGAGAGGGGCTCTTGCTGTGTTCCTAGTCTTGCCTTGATGAGTGCATAGGTGATCGCATCGTGGTACCATCCCTTGGGGTCTTCTAGCTGCTGTGAGAGATAGGTCAGTGCCGACCGGAGCGCCCCTTTCATCTGACTAGAGTAGACGGTCTGTCCATCGCCACTGAGCGAGCTAAGCAGATAACTGGTGAGCCAGGGTGAAGCCTTGGGGTAGTTGAGGTCAAAGCGGAAGCCCCCATCGTGGTACTGATAGGTGAGGATCTTATGCTCTAGGGCTTGTAGGTGCTGGGTACGCTCCTCCTCGGAGGTGAGGAAGAGGTAGAAGTCAGCTAGGATCTGAGCAGAGGTCTGGCGGGGGGCTTGTCTGTTAAGCTCTGCCCTCTGCTCTTCCTTTGCTACTGCACGGAGTTGGTCTGTGCTCTCCCTGAGCTCTGGCAGGAGTTCGGGGTGTGAGCGGAGGTGCTCCTCCAGCTCGGAGTAGACTGCCAGCTGGTGGATGGCTTCATAGATGCTGAGCTTCGCTACCGGCTGTCGCTCAGCGTAAGTATGGGCGAGCTGGCTAAGTATCACGTGCAGAGGTGAGATGTAAAAGTCGAGCCAGAGCCCATCTGCAGTGGCGAGTTCACCCTTTGGGAGTAAGCCCTCATAGCGGGTCTGCCCCTTGTGCAGCATGATAGGAGTTGCCACTCTGTAGGTGCTCAGTGCGGTGAGGAGAGGGAGCTCTCGCTGTACGGCATCCGATGCCTCGTTGGTGATGAGCTCTCCCTCGAGCAAGACCTTTGTCGCATCGACCCCGCTCGGTGCTTTGTAGCGGAAGGGCACGGTTAGGCTCTGCCCGGCTGGGAGAGTTACACTGCCTTGTGCAAGTAACTTGCCATCAGCCAGGATCTTATATGCCCCCTCCAGCGGTGTCTCTGCGGTATTGCGTAGGAGCGCATAGCCCTCCATCATATCGCCCTGAGTGAGGTAGCGTGGGAGGGTAAGCTCGATGGAGACAGGGTTGTAGACCTTGAAGTAACGATCGAAGATCTCCTGGCTCTCGAGATCGTGTGTGTATGTAAAGAGCTTCAGTAGGTACTCGGTCTGTGTGTCTGGCAGTGGGAAGTTGAGGAGCACCCTACCGTTGGCATCTGTCTCTAAGAGCGCAGTGAAGTAGGCAGTCTCTGCGAAGTTGGTGCGTCGCACTGGACTATCGGCTCTGCCATCGCTGGGGGCTGCCTCATCTCTGCTTATAGCAACCTCCTCTTTTACACCATTTTCTGTCTTTGCCATGGTCGACATTGCGCGCATGCCAAATAGTGGTGTGGGACCTCCTCGACCATAGAAGATATCGCCGACCGGCATCTGTAGCAGACGCCAAAACTCTGGTCTGCCGGATGCCTCGACCACCGCCTTGTCGATCACCGTGACCAGCACAGGGGTGTTGCCCAATGGGCGGTCTTGGCTGTCGAGCAACTGTATCTCTCTGGTAAATTGAGCCCGTGGCAGGAGGGGCTCATTGTCTAAGTCGTCTAGTCCTTTGAGTGTCACTTGTGGCTCGGTCTCCTCGGGTCTGTTAAAGGTGAGATAGACCACCTCTGACTGCTCATGGTGGTAAGCGCGTAGTTGCACTTGTCCCTTAAAGCCAGTCGGTAGCTCAAAGCTCCGTACCTCGCCAGCCTTTAGTGGGAGGGTGGCGAAGAGCACTTTGTCGTTGCTTTTACTGTTTTGGATGATGGTGATGGTACCACCTAAGGCACTGCCTACCAGCACGCCTTGCTGATCTTTCCTCGGAATTGCCCACAGCAGAGCATCGCTTGCCAGTTTGCGATCGCTCTCACTATAGAGATAGACCCGCTCGAGAGTGTCCTCTATCTGCTGACCATACCGGTCGGTGGTTGATAGGCGGAGGGTGTACTCGCCACTAGGTAGGGAGGGCAAGGAGAAGTGCGAAGCCCCCTCCGGAGAGATGAGCCCTAGCTGGGTGATTGTTCCCTTTGTAGATATCAGTTCTGCCCGTACTTGTATGGGGCTTAGATCTCCAAGTGGGAGCTGGCGAAATGGCTGTTGGCGTAGGGTGAGGGTGAAGTCCTCTTTATTTATGCTGGTGCTCTCAATTGCTGCTCGTGCGCTGAGGGGTAGGTTGGTCGTCTGTTTCGTCAAGTAGAGAGACTCCTTGGCGACATTGCCTATGGGGTCAGTCGCGTGCACCTCCACTAGATCTCCTCGCCAGTAGATACGGGGATTGATGGCAGACCTCTCCTGTAGTGGTGGAGTGACCAGTGTAAAGGTGCCGTCGGCAGCAGACTCCCCTTCTATCCTACGGTTGTGCTCGTAGGTGAGGGAGAGGCGTGCTGCTATCGGATGTCCATTGGTATCCAGGGTCTTACCGTGTATGATCAAGGGCTGCTCGGCGACATACCCGCTGGGAATGCTGTCTATGACCACGGCGAGGTGGTTGAGCTTGTAGTTTAGTACCTCGAGATGGTAGGAGCCTAGGTCGCTCTGGAGTCGGAAGTTCCTTAGCTCTTGATCCTCAGGTAGGTGAAAGGTTAGCTCTGCGACCGCACTCGCATTGGTGCGAAAATTAAGTTTCTCTATTACCTCGTCCTTACCTCCGTCTCTCTGAGCAATGAGCGAGATGCTTCCTATGGTGTTGGGAGTTAAGAGGTGCTGCCCCTCCTTGGACTCATGTGTGACGATGCCGACGTGTAGGGCCTGCCCGCGTCGGTAGATGGGCTTATCTGGGTAGTAGGTTAGACCCTTCTGATCTCTTTGTTTCGCCCCATGGAGCTCTTTGCGAGGGACATAGTAGGTCCTTGGCTCGATGAGCCTTGGATCCTCGACCCTGATACGAAAGCCGTGAGCTTGTAGTGCTAGCTGCAGTAGCCCTTGTTGATCAGTCATATAGGTGCCCTCGACATCCCCCCGATCATTTATGGTAGTCACTTTGACCCCGGAGAGGGCTGCTCCGTCAACTGGGGATAAGGTCTTGAGTATCACGAAGTTGTAATTGTACTGCATGAGTACTTCGAGCTTCTCATATCGCACCACCTCTCCTGCTGTGGTACGATGGTCTTGTGCCTTTGTAGCTTCGTAGGTGTAGTGCCCTATCTGAGGAAGCTGATCTGTGAGCTCCTCTCTGATAATGGTGGGTGAGTAGATGTTATATTGCTTGATCTCCCGCTTGCTGGTGCGCTGAGCCTGGGTGCGTGTGATCTTGGAGTTGCCAGCCAAGATACCATGTATCTCCAGTGTCACAGCTCCGGTGTTGACGTCTAACGACTTGACTTTGATGGTAGTAATGCGGTCGGTGAAGCACTCCTCGGCCATCTCTTGGATCCTCTGGGCGTATTGGTTTTGTGCGAGGTTGGGGAGCACCTGCTCTTCATATCTCTCTTCGATGGAGAGCCTGGTACTCATCCACTTCTGATCCAACTGTGGGTCGTTTTTCTTAAATAATTCTTTTTCGAGAGGAGCCAACTGCTCATCGGCGTCGAACTTGATGAGATACATCTGTACGACAAGTGCCTCGTCTGAGGTACCAAAGTGAGGCCGTGCCTGCTCGGCTATTGCCCGCATGGCGGTGAGGTCTGAAGCCTGATCTAACTGCCACTCCAGCAGGCGTAGAGCGTGAGGATAGAGGTGCTCCTCTAGAGCTTTGGGCAACTCCGCATCAATCATAGGCTGGAGAGAGGGGTAGGCCTGACCAAGGTTGAATAGGACCGAGAGGATCAGGTCATAGCCGTCCTTGGCATCGTCAATGGCTAGGGGAAGTCTCTGAACTCTAGCTTGGTAGGTGACTTCTTTGGTCTCCTTGAGAGCGGACCAGTCGGTACGATTCTCTAGAAATGGCTCTAGCAGGGCTTGTGCCTCTTGTGCGGAGCGGTCGTGACTCCAAAGGAGTGTGTCGTTGCTGGTGTCATTGGCGTCGTAATCTCTCAAGACTCGCCAGCTATTGGCATAGAGTGGAGCGATCCTAGAGAGGAGCTCCGATAGCTCTTTGGCCTGAGCTTCTTGTTTTTTCACCTCTGTAGTCATCTTATGTCTTCCCCAACTAACGATAGAGGTAAGTAATACTAACGCTATCAGGTATATAGATCTCTTTCTCATCGTTATTCCTCCTTATAAGTCTTTTTCTGTCGAACTTGCACTTAGCGACTCTGCTTTTGCGAAGTCGCGCTCTGCCATTGCTTTCTCTCCGTAGAGGAGCCAAATCTCTGCTCGTATACGGTAATCCTCCGCCTCGACGGGCTGTAAGTCGTTGATTACCTTTCGGATATCTGCCAGTGCTTCGGCTTTACGCTCTTGTCGCATTAGTAGCTCTGCCCTCCGGCGGTAGGCGATAGGGGTAGCAGGGTAGGTGTTGATCAGATGGCTCAGTATTCGCTCTGCCTCGATGGCGTTACCGCGCTTCTCCTCTACCTCTGCGAGTGCTATCCGTGGTAGATATGCAGCGTCGTTGTGCTCTATGATGTACTGTAGATCGTTCGCAGCCCCCTCGTAGAGCTCTAGCCGGCTGCGGACACGGGCTCTATTGAACCTCCGTACCTCCTTGTCGGGAGCATTAGCGACAAGCTGGTCGAGGTCCATGAGAGCCTCCTGTAGGAGCCCCTTCTCCTCCAAGAGCTCCGCACGACGTACGCGCAAGGCCTCTACACCAGGGCGCTCTCCGAGTGCAATTGAGAGTTGCTCCAATGCCGGCACGGTATCTCCCCGAGCTACTAGTATCTCTGCGAGGTTGCCCCGTAGTAGAAAGTTGCTCTCTGCGTCTGGAATAAGTGTGAGTGCCTGCTCTAGAGCGGACTGTGCCTCATCTATCTCCCCCTTTTCATAGTAGGCAAAGTAGCTCTCTACCAAGGCTTGGTACTGCTCCTGCAGTGATGTCGGCTCCTGCGCCCATGCAACCATGGTTACAAGAGACAAGGACGTCAATATGATACGAATTGTAAGTTTCATGATACATTTAGCCCTTCCCCAACCTAAAAGTATCACTATTTAGTGAGACTGTGTGCGATTTACCATTCTTTATAAGAATAGCTCCTCTGGATACTTTACATTATATAAAAATAACGCATCTGCAATCGCGCTACTGCTTGCCAGTGAGCGGTCTCTGGCTCTGAGGGCATGGAGGAAGTCTTTGGGGGTCAGTTTGCCACGCCCAACATCTAACAATGTGCCTACAGTGGCGCGTACCATATTTCGCAAAAAGCGATTAGCGGAGAAGACGAAACGCCACTCGCCATGCCCTATCTCCTGCCACGATGCGGCGGTGACTGTGCAGAGATGCGTGTGCACATCGCTACCTACCTTGCTAAAGGTGGTAAAGTCGTGCTCCCCAAGTAGGTGGCTGGCGGCTTCGTTCATCGCCTCAAAGTCGGGCGTGCTTGGCAGATAGAGGTGGTAGCGCTGGGTGAAAGGACTCTCCTCGATCGTTACTTGGTAGTGATAGGTACGTAGTGTGGCATCAAATCGAGCATGGGCATCACTCTTCACAGCACGCATGTCGATGATGTGTATCTCTCTGCTTAATAGGCGATTGAGCCGATAGACCAGTTGTGGAGCATCGACTTCTTCGGGCAGGTCGATGTGTGCCACCATTTTGTGAGCATGAACACCAGTATCTGTGCGTCCAGCCCCAGTGACGCTGATCGGCTGTCGTAGGAGTGTGCAGAGTGCTTGCTCTAGTTCCCCTTGTACCGTGCGAGCATTGGGTTGTACCTGCCAACCGTGGAAGGAGGCGCCATCGTAAGCTAGATATAGGAAGTATCGTCTCATTGGTTGTGGTAGGGGTGCCCTCGCAGGATGGTGAATGCTCGATAGACCTGCTCTACAAGGAATGGGCGCACCATCTGGTGGTTAAATGTCATCTTGCTTAGTGAAAGGCGCTGGGAAGCAGTCTGATAGACCTCCTCCGAAAATCCGTAGGCACCACCGACTACAAATACCAACTTCCGTGGCACTCTGATTAGCTTCTGATCTATCCAGGTGGCGAACTCGGCAGAAGTAAGTTCCGAACCTCGTTCGTCTAGAAGTACGATCTCATCGCTATCGTTGATCCGCTTTAGGATTATCTCTCCCTCACGTCGTTTTTGCTCAGCTGGTGTGAATCCTTTCGCTTGTTTGAGGGCTGGTAGCTCCTCGACCTCCACCTGCACAAAACGCGAGAGGCGCTTCTGGTACTCTGATAGTAGCGTCTGAACTTCCTTCTGGTCGGTCTTTCCGACAAATAAGAATTTGATGCTCTGCATGATCCGCTACTCCTTGTCGCTCAGGATAATATCCACAAAAATTGGGAAGTGATCCGAATAGCCACCAGTGTGGTGGCCGCCTTGATAAGTGCGGTAGGGCCGCCCCTTGCGTTGGAGCTTTTTCGGATCATAGATTTGCAAGCCATGCTTCTCTTGTATTCGCATGGGCTCTCTAGGTGATAGCAGAGCGCCAGAGACGATGATTTGGTCTGGCATCCAATAGCCCTCCTTGTAGTGGTGAGTGCCCTTGCCAGACCTGTATAGGGGGCTAGCTAAGTTGTACAGTCGATCCTTCCGATATTTGCCTTTTGCTTGCTCTAATGGTATAGCACCGAGTCCTTTACGAAGGGAACGATTGTCCGGATTGTCATTGAAGTCTCCTAGGATAATGATCTTAGCATTCGAGTTGTGCGATATAAGGCGTGTGACCACTTGCTTTAGCTTTTCCATCACTCGTATACGCTTTCGCTCTGTTGCACGATCACCTCCCCTTCGGCTTGGAGCGTGGACGACAAAGAGATCAATCTGCTCACCGGTGGAGGTCTCCTTGAGTGTTACCCAAAGTGTGTTACGACCTTGATCTCGACCCAGTTGCTCTTTGCCTTTGTTGCGATGCCTAGCGTCCTCTTCGTGAGGGTAAAACATCGTCGAGCCGTAGTGAGGTATCTCGTGTGCTTCTACTAGCTGTAAGTGATCACGGCGCCACATCAGAGCAGCGTTGATGCCACGTGGATCTGTACCCTCCGATACGAGATAGTCATATCGGGCAGGGCGTAGAGAGCTGCTCTCCGCTAGTGCCTTTACGACGGTTTCATTCTCTACCTCCACCAGCCCGATGATATCAGGGAAGTCCCAACCTCCGATCTCTGAGAGTACTGAGCCCAACCTCTTGACCTTCGCCTTGTATCTCCCCTCTGTCCATCCCTTATGGCTTGTAGGGAGAAACTCGTTGTCTTGAGTGTCCGGGTTGTCAGTGGTGTCGAAGAGATTTTCAACGTTGTAAGAGACGATCCGCAACATGTCGGGCTTGGACTCTTGACCTCTGGTAAGACTCCACTGAGTGCAGGACAGGAGGATCACTGCTAGTAGTCGAAGATTGATCCACCACCAGCGGTACTTGCAATGGCTATCCTTAGTCCCTGACATCGGAGTGGAGCTCCATCAAACGTTGAAGCGGAAGTGCATGATGTCGCCATCTTGGACGACGTAGTCCTTGCCCTCAACGGCGAGTTTCCCGGCTTCTTTCACCGCTTGCTCCCCACCGTAGTGGATGAAGTCATCATACTTCATCACCTCAGCTCGTATGAAACCCTTCTCGAAGTCCGAATGTATCACCCCTGCCGCCTGCGGTGCCTTGCTACCTCGAGTGAAGGTCCAGGCACGAACTTCCTTCTCCCCTGCAGTGAGGAAGGTTTCAAGGTTAAGTAGAGCGTATGCCGCTCTAATGAGACGTGACACGCCACTCTCCTTGAGACCGACTGCCTCTAAAAACTCCTGACGCTCCTCGTATGTGTCAAGCTCAGCTATCTCACTCTCAGTCTGAGCTGCGATGATCATCATCTCGGCCCCCTCCTCAGCGGCAACCTTTGCTACAGCTTCGGTGTGCTCGTTACCATTGATGGCATCCTCATCGACGTTACATACGTAGAGCACAGGCTTGCTAGTGAGGAGAAATAACTCCCGATAGGCAAGCTCCTCTTCTTCGCTCTCCAGCTCTATGCTACGTGCGGATCGACCTGCAGAAAGGATCTCATGTAGTCGCTTGAGTACTGACAGCTGGGTGGCCGCATGAGGGTCACCGGACTTTGCCTGTCGCTCAACTTTTGCCATACGAGACTCCACTGTCTCTAGGTCTTTGAGTTGGAGCTCCATGTCGATCACCTCCTTGTCTCGAATGGGATCAATAGAGCCATCCACGTGGGTGATGTTGGGATTTTCAAAGCAACGCAATACGTGTAGTATAGCGTCTGTCTCCCGGATATTGGCAAGGAACTTATTCCCAAGACCTTCGCCCTTACTCGCCCCTTTCACCAAGCCTGCGATGTCCATGATCTCGACCGTTGCTGGGACTACGCGCTGGGGATTTACGATCTCGGCTAGTTTGTTGAGCCGTTCGTCGGGTACTGTGATGACTCCCAGGTTGGGCTCGATTGTACAGAAGGGGAAGTTTGCTGCCTGTGCCTTAGCACTTGAGAGACAGTTAAAAAGGGTGGACTTGCCGACGTTAGGAAGTCCCACTATACCACATTGTAGTGCCATTCGATTTCTATTATATCTTGGTTACTTCTATTCTCTTTCCATGTTGGTTATCAGCAAGTTGGCAGAGAAATAGTGTCTTGCTGGCTCTTCGTTCTCTGACGGTACTCTTGCACATGTTTCATCAGGTCTACGGGGCTGTCTACCATAGACTTTGTCAGTGCCTGCTCAATGACCTCGTGTACCTCAGTGGCGTAGATAAAAGTGAGCCCCTTTAGGTACTCCGGCTTTATCTCCTCCACATCCTTACGATTTTGCTCGCATAGGATCACAGTCTTAATGCCTGCTCGCTTGGCTGCGAGTATCTTTTCGCGTATCCCCCCAACTGGGAGAAGTTTACCACGAAGTGTTATCTCCCCCGTCATGGCTATGTTAGCTTTGACCTTACGCTGAGTGAAGGTAGAGATAAGCGAAGTCGTAATGGTGATCCCTGCACTAGGACCATCTTTAGGGATCGCCCCCTCAGGTACGTGGATATGGACATTCCAATAGTCAAAGATGTCCGATGGGATACCGTAAAGACCAGCATTGCTCTTGATGTATTCTAGAGCCAAGATAGCTGACTCTTTCATGACATCTCCGAGGTTACCAGTGATCGACATTCTCCCCGACTTAGATGGGCTAATGGCGCTCTCTATGGTGAGTATCTCGCCACCCACACTTGTCCATGCTAGTCCTGTCACCACGCCAGCCTGCTTGTTGCCCTCGTACATCTCCCGAGTATATGTAGGCTTACCTAAGTACTCCTGTAGATCCTTCGGGGCGATGGTGATAGGCAACAACTGCTCCTGCTCCTCTGCCGACTCTTGCTCTGCGATCTTCTTAGCGGTCTTACGCAGAAGTGCTGCTATCTTCTTCTCCAGCTGTCGCACACCACTCTCCCTAGTATAGTTTTCGATCAGGGCGTTGATAGTACGCTTACCGATGCGCACTTGGCTCTTATCCATCCCGTGGTTCTCTAGCTCCTTAGGTAGCAGGTGGCGTGTGGCGATCTCCGCCTTCTCCTCCTGTATGTACCCACCTACCTCTATCAGCTCCATACGGTCGAGAA
This sequence comes from Porphyromonas sp., assembly GCA_030532365.1. Classification (GTDB taxonomy): domain Bacteria; phylum Bacteroidota; class Bacteroidia; order Bacteroidales; family Porphyromonadaceae; genus Porphyromonas_A. Next base: position 5,467 of record JAUNLH010000040.1, on the reverse strand, counting down.
GAGGCGAAGGAATATCACCGACATTGTTGGCTGTAGCGATGAAGAGCGAACGGCTCAGGTCATAGTCGATGTCGAGGTAATTGTCATGAAATGTGCTATTCTGCTCTGGGTCAAGCACCTCTAGGAGAGCCGAGCTCGGATCGCCCCTAAAGTTAGAGGAGATCTTATCTATCTCGTCGAGGACAAAGACGGGGTTGCCCGACTTTGCCTTCAGGAAGCCCTTAATGATACGTCCTGGCATAGCTCCAATGTATGTGCGCCTGTGCCCTCGTATCTCTGCCTCATCGTGTAGACCACCCAGAGAGATGCGGACATAATGACGCCCCAGAGCATCAGCGATACTCTTACCTAGCGATGTCTTACCCACACCTGGAGGACCGTAAAGGCAGATGATCGGGGATCGCATGTCCCCTTTGAGCTTAAGCACCGCCAGGTGCTCTAGGATCCGCTCCTTTACCTTTTCTAGCCCGTAGTGGTCGCGGTTGAGGATCCGTTCAGCATTCTTGATATTAAAGTTATCCTCCGTATGCTCCTCCCACGGTAGGTCGAGCATGGTCTGGAGGTACTGAAGCTGTATGCTGTACTCGGGGCTCTGCTGGTTCATCGTCTGCATGCGCTTCACCTCTTTTACAAAGATCTCATGCACCTCCTTCGACCACTTCTTTTTCTCACCTTCCTCCATTAGAGTCAAGTGATCATCCACATCACCCTCCGAGAGCTCCTCCTGTATGATACGCATCTGCTGCTGCAGGAAGTAGTCCTTTTGTTGCTTGTCCATATCGCTGCGCGTACGCATCTGTATCTGATGGCGCAGTTCCAGCATCTGGAGTAGGCTGTTGGCATATCGTTGCATCTGGTAGGCACGAGACTTCAGGCTATCCATCAAGATCAGCGTAGTCTTCTCCTCCATGCTTTGGGCGAAGTTGGTACAAGCAAAGTTGACGATGAGCTCCTTGTTGGTCATCTTAGACATCGAGACGATAAAGGGCTTCGGCGCCTCCCCTTGTAGGAGGAGTAGCTTCACTACGGTCTCCTTTAGCGTGTCGGCTAGGGCTGCAAACTCCATGTCGTTGGGCGATGGGAGCCTATCCTCCAGTAGCTTGTATGTGCCTACGAGAAAAGGCTGCTCCTGTACGATCGACTGCAGGCGCATACGGCTCTTACCTTGGAGTATCACGGTGAGGATCTCATCGTTGACCTCCATGACACGGACCACCTGTGCTACGACGCCCACCTCAAAGAGGTCGTCCATCCCAGGATCCTCCACCTGGTCGGACTTCTGCGCTACCACTAGCACGTGGTCATTCCTCGACTCCTCGATGGCATTGATGAGGTTACGACTCTTCTCTCTAGCCACCATTACTGGAGCGGTCACGCCAGGAAAGAGTATCATGCTCCGTAGCGTCAGCACTGGCAGAGTGGCAGGAAGTTGCTCCATTCCCTCGTGGTAGTCATATACCATATCGTCATCTGGCAGTATCATGGGTAGCATGTTATTCATTTCCACCTCTATATCGTCGTCTAAACTATCTAGGTATGTATCTATATTCATAGTTGTCTCTTTAATAATCCCTCTTCCCTATATTATAATAGCAAACCCTGTGCCACAGACTTCACTCTCTCTCAAACTCCCATGAAGTCTCGATAGAAGTCTAGCGCTTCATCCCACCGAGCCCGCCCTACACCCACGTTGTATACGGGTGTTGCTGGAGCTTTTAGTAGGGTACAGTTGACTTCCCCGCTCTGACTATTTTTCTTGTCGTTGAGTGCTATCCGATAGAGATCGTCGTACATGGTGCATTGTAACCCCACACGTGGTAAGGTGTCACGTATATAACGTGCCACTGTGGTCAAAAGTTGTTGCGGATAGCCATATTCCAAGTGCGATAGATAGAGCTCGCACACTAGCCCCGCCGCTACAGCCACACCATGAGGTAGGCGCTCAGTACTGCCTGCAATTGTGCAGAGACTCTCTAAGGCATGACCAAAGGTGTGCCCTAGATTCAGTTGTTTCCGGCTTCCGCTGTCGAAAGGATCCCCACCCACTACTGCTTGCTTCGCCTCAGCAGATTGCAATATGAGTTTGCTGGGAATCGAGAAGTGCTCCTCCCTCGGGTCCAGGCACAGTATCTCCTCTAGCTCAAGGTGCCCAAGTAAGGCATACTTCAACACCTCGCCCCAGCCCGATAGTAGCTCTCTCTCCGGTAGGGTCTCTAGAAACTCTGGGCAGAGCAACACCTGCTCCGCACTGTAAAATGAACCTACGGCATTTTTCACTCCGCCCATGTCGATAGCGGTCTTACCACCAATGCTGGCATCGATCATGCCCAGCAGAGTTGTCGGGATGTGGCAGAGCCTCATACCACGCTTGTAGTTGCTTGCTACCCAGCCACCTAAGTCAGAGATGGCACCTCCCCCAAGCGTTATCAGTAGGTCATCTCGACCAAACTGTCTCTCCAGCAATAACTTCCACAGGTGGATGGCTATCTCTATATCCTTAGCTGCCTCTCCCTCCGGTACCGTTGCCAGCTCTGCGTCACCCACACTCTTTATGAGATGGGGCGCACACTCCTCTAGTGTCTCCTCGTCCATAAGGAGGAGCGTGCGCTCATGCTGCTTTACGAGTTGCTCAAGCTCTTCATTGAGCTCAGATATATCTACTAGCCTTATCTTCTCTGCTTTCACTCTAGTCCTAATTCCCTCTTCACAAAGGCGATAGCCCCCTCTAGCCCTGTGGCATCCCTACCACCTGCGGTCGCAAAGCCAGGCTGTCCTCCTCCGCCTCCCTTGATCAACTTACCTGCCTCACGAACCAGCTTACCGGCATTATGCCCTCTCTCCACAAGCGAGTCGCTGATCATCAGTGTCAGTGTAGGCTTGTCTGCTGAGATGCTACCGGCTACAAATACAAAGTCACTCTCCTTGTGCAACGCCTTGAGCCCAAAGGCAATATCCTTAGCCATCTGGGGAGAGACATTCTCGCTTAGGGTGTAGAGGAGTGTCCCGCTCTTCTCTACAGCCTCCTTCTGCACCTGCTCTAGCAGCTGCTTCTTCCTAGCCTCCTGTGCTTGTAGTAGCTCTTCCTCCAGCCCTGCTACCTCCTCTAGGAGTTTCCTCACTGCATCTGCCACCTTTGGGGGATTGTGTAGGAGTTCTTGCACCTCCATGAGGGTATCCTCCTGCTCGTAGAGGTAGCGCTCTGCTCCCTCACGTGTCACTGCCTCGACCCTACGGATGCCAGCAGCTATGGAGCCCTCTGAGATGATGCGGAAAGTACCGATCATACCGGTAGAGTGGATGTGGGTGCCACCGCATAGCTCTATAGAGTCGCCATACTGTATCACGCGGACATCCTCTCCGTACTTCTCGCCAAAGAAGGCGATCGCCCCCATCTCCTTAGCCTCAGCTATGGGCATGTGGCGCACCTCCTCTCTGTGGAGGTCGTTGCGGATTGCCCGGTTTACCTCCTGCTCTACTTGGCGGATCTCCTCCTTTGTTAGCTTGCTAAAGTGAGAGAAGTCAAAGCGCAAGAGATCGTCGGATACATAAGAGCCCTTCTGCTCCACATGGGTGCCTAGGATTTTCCTGAGGGCATTGTGCAAGAGGTGGGTAGCAGTATGGTTTGCCTCTATCTGCCTTCTCCTCACGACATCGATGGTCGCATAAAATGGCTGATCTGGCTCGCTCGGGAGCTTCTCTACCATACAGATGGGTAGGTTATTCTCTCTAATCGTGTCTACGACCTGTATCACCTCGCCATCAGTCATGCCACGCAGTGATCCTCGATCACCGACTTGTCCGCCCATTTCGGCATAAAAGGGGCTGTGGCTCAGTACGATCTGGTATTTTTTCTTTTTCTGCTTCACCACCTCTCTGTAGCGAAGGATCACAGTCTCTCCCTCAGTCTCGTCGTAGCCGGTGAAGTGGGTCTCCCCCTCATGGACCACCACCCAGTCGCTGGCTTCTACCTGAGCTGCGGAGCGGGCGCGCTCTTTCTGCAGTGCCATCTCTCTATCAAAGCCCTCGACGTCTGCACTGTATCCCTGCTCTCTTAGGATCAGGTCGGTGAGGTCGGTAGGGAAGCCGTAGGTGTCGTAGAGCTCAAAGACCACCTTGCCCGGCAGTACCTTTTGCGTCTCGCTAAGATCGCTCTGGATGTGCCTATTGAGCAGCTGGATCCCGGTCTCGAGGGTGCGTAAAAATGAGGCCTCCTCCTGCTCGATGACACGGGTGATGATGCTCTCTTGTGCAGCAAGCTCGGGATAGTGCTCTCCCATAAGCTTCACAAGTGTTGGCACCAGCTTGTAGACAAAGGGCTCGTGCTGGTCGAGAAAGGTATAGCCATAGCGCACGGCACGACGCAGGATGCGGCGTATCACGTAGCCCGCCTTGGCATTGGAGGGGAGTTGTCCGTCGGTGATACTAAAGGCAATCGTACGTACATGGTCCGAGACAACTCGCATGGCGACATCGCTCTTCTCGTCTGTGCCGTACTTGATCCCTGAGAGCTTCTCCACCACTGCGATGAGGGGAGTGAAGACATCAGTGTCATAGTTGCTTTGCTTGCCCTGCAGTGCCATGCAAAGTCGCTCGAAGCCCATGCCGGTGTCGATCACCTTTTGGGGTAGCGGCTCTAGGTGCCCATCAGCCATGCGATTGTACTGCATGAAGACGAGGTTCCATATCTCTATCACCTGTGGGTGATCTTTATTTACCAGCTCTACAGCAGGGAGTGCTTTTCGCTCCGCGTCGGGTCGCAAGTCGACGTGTATCTCGGAGCAGGGGCCACAAGGACCGGTATCGCCCATTTCCCAGAAGTTGTCGTGCTTATTGCCCTCTAGGATGTGGCTGGGATCTATGTGCTCTCGCCACAGCTCCTCTGCTTCGTTGTCTCGCTCTAGCCCTTCGCTCTCTGCACCCTCGAAGATGGTGACATAGAGGTGCTCCTTGGGGAGCTTGTAGACTTCTGTCAGTAGCTCCCACGCCCATGCGATCGCCTCTTTCTTGAAGTAGTCGCCAAAGGACCAATTGCCCAGCATCTCAAACATGGTGTGGTGGTAAGTGTCGTGCCCTACCTCCTCCAGGTCGTTGTGCTTGCCACTCACACGCAGACACTTTTGACTATCCGCTACGCGAGGATACTTTGCAGGCGCGTTGCCGAGGATGATGTCCTTAAATTGGTTCATCCCCGCATTGGTAAACATCAGTGTGGGATCATCCTTAATCACCATCGGAGCGGAGGGTACGATGTGGTGCCCTTTGCTCTCAAAAAAGTCTAAAAACTGCTGTCTTATCTCGTTTGCTGTGATCATAGCACTTTTGTCCTTTGTCTGCTGATACAATTTTTATTTTTGCTACAGAGCCGTTTTTATCGTTCTGTATTTCAAAGTTACCACTTTTTAATCATCTTAGTGGTGGCTCTCGTTTTGCCTAGGCGTGGCAGACCGCTGTGACTATAATTGGTAAT
>JAUNLH010000039.1 GCA_030532365.1 Porphyromonas sp. | reverse complement strand
AGTAGCAAAAAGCTACTTTTTATACCCACAATGTCTTGGATAGCTATGCCATCCACTGCCAAACATACCAATTAAATTTGATTATACAAACAAACCCTAAAAACTATCTGGATATATTTTCGTCCTTGATGGTAATGTTGTCCTAAACGTTTTTTGAGCATTATCTAAGCTGTTGAATCATAAAGTCCAACAAACATGTCTTGATTACTCCCTTTACTCGGAATTAGAGCCTTTAGGAGGAGGGGAAAGATTCATCTAACCGCTTTGCAGGGTCAATTTTGGTAAAAGTGTTTAGTTTCAGAGAAATGACAAGATTGGAGAGTCTCCATTTGTGTTTTTTCTGCCTATTTCGACCAACAAGAGACCGTTGCACATTTCAGAGTCAGAGCATGTATCAATGTGGCTCGATGCAAAAACACAAGTCAGTCTAATAAGTGGTTTAATAGCATAAGCCACAGCTAAATATGGAAATCATTAGAAAGCCAAATGACATAGTAACGATTTAGATCGAACTCACGTATATTTAACAGTATTATCCTCCAGCTACTAATCAACTGAATTTGTACGAGGTGAGACCTGCTTTGTCAGCATAAATCTATGTTTTGAGTAAATAACAATCAAATACAGACTCAAGAGTATCAGTGCAGCTTGCCTGAGTTCAGACTCCAATTATATTGACTCAATGTGCTCTTGATAAAAGATTAAAGAGAATAATTCTAGAGAAATATCAGTCTGATATAAACTGACAAACATAGAATCCTTGAAGATGTTGAGTCAAAGATTTCAAATGGTGATTTTCTGGGTGTAGAAAAGGGTGTAAACCACGTAAGACGTTGATTTACACCCTTTAATGCGGAAGCGGGGGGATTCGAACCCCCGAAGCGGTTGCCCGCTTGCAGGTTTAGCAAACCTGTGGTTTCAGCCACTCACCCACACTTCCTCTTTTTGAGACTTCTGCCTCTTAGTATCAACAAGTGCTTGTTGCTTCGGCAAAGATACCAACTTTTTTGAGGTTTTGCAAGTCCACACAAAAAGAAACACCTCAAGAACTTTGTTCTCAGAGGTGCTACCTTTACACTAACCAACAATGTACTAACAATGAGTGCGGCTGAAGGGACTCGAACCCCCACGGATTTCTCCACTAGATCCTAAGTCTAGCGCGGCTACCAATTACGCCACAGCCGCTAGTTGGTTGTGTACAAGCCTTTACGACTTGTCAGGTGCAAAGATACCACAATCCTTCGAAACAACAAAACCCTTAAGCCATATTTCGGAAAATATATTCTAATAAGCTATCATACAAGCTCTTAGGATACAGCAATCAAGAGACATCTTGCAATCAAGCTAGGACGTAGTCACTGACATACGAGGCTTAGTATCAATGATATAACCTCTAGCAAAGAGGAGACTAGTATGGCAAAACGTTGTGGTTGTAGCTCTCTAGAATCCAGAGCATTAGTAGGGAATCACCAGTTTCTGACCCGGTCGGATCATATTACCACGTATCCCGTTGGCATTCCTTATCTTACTGACGGTAGCACCCCTGTACTTAGCAGCGATTCCAGAGAGTGTGTCCCCTCTCTTAACTGTATAATAGCGGGTTGCCAGCTCCTCTTGCGACGTCGCGGATTTGGTGACCGGCTTCACTGGGGCATCCTTATCAGGCACCCCGTTCACAAGATGGATCTTAAGCTGCTGCCCATTGCGTAAAGAGGTGCGGCTTAACCCATTCCACTGCTTGATATTCTCCACATCCACCCCATACCTCTCTGCGATCTTCGACATAGACTCCCCTCTCTCCACAATATGGGTGATAGTCTTCTTATTCATCGCTAGATGAACCGCTTCGTTAGCTGCGAGGATAGAGTCTTTGTGAGCTGAGAAGTAAATGGCAGCCGGTGCTGGTAGTACAACTACTTGAGTGGCATTGTTACCGGGAACTATCTTCCTCCGGTACTTTGGGTTCAGTAGCTCGATCTCCGGCTCCGATACACTAGTAAGTTGGCTAAGTGTTTCAAAGCTCTGACGACTACTAACATGGATGGTATCAACCGCCAGAGGCACCTGTATGGTATTGGGGCGTATGCCATGCTGCTCGTGATACTCCATAGCATAAAAGGCTGCTATATAGAAGGGTACATACGAGCGTGTCTCTCGGGGCAAATAGGGGTAAATCTTCCAAAAGTCGTCAGTGCTCCCACCAGCTCTACGGATTGCCTTATTCACATTGCCCGGACCGCAGTTATAGGCAGCGATGGCGAGCATCCAATCGCCGTAAAGCCCGTACATATCCTTGAAGTACCGGCACATTGCGGCCGTACTCTTATAGGGGTCTCGCCGCTCGTCTATCAGGCTATCGATCTGCAAACCATACACTTTGGCAGTCCTGAGCATAAACTGCCACAATCCTGTAGCACCAGCTCGCGACACCGCAGTTGGGTTAAGGGCGCTCTCGACTATCGCCAAATACTTGAGCTCCAAGGGTAATCCCTGCCTGTCCAGCTCATCCTCAATGATGGGGAAGTAATAGGTCGCCTTGGTCAGCATATTACTCAGAAGCGTACTTCTTCGATTGACATACAGCTCGATAGCATCGCTGACGATGGCATTGTAGGTAAGCGGGATAGCGCTCTCCATAGTGTAGATCCGATCGCGATAGAGCTGATCGCGCGAGACCTCCGTCTCAGTGCTCTCTCTCTTCCGAATTGATCGGGCGTAATAGTCTTTATAGCGCCGATTGAGGAGGGTGTCAAGCGCCATGTCAAAGCTCTCTGGCAACCGCCCTATATCATCTATCTCGACCTCTTTAGCATCGGGCAGGAGCAACGAGTCGCTCTGACAGATCGGGGCAGCCACCCCTATGGTTGCAAAGAAGCATGATAAAACAACTATAAAGAATTGACGGTGTGCAGGGTAAGGCATGGTCTTACTTATCTCATGTCAGAATGTGAGTGCCAACTGCAAGCCATAGCTCCCGTAGTCACGCGGAGCGGCAGCCACAGTGGGCGGGATATATGTGGGGGTACAGGTGAGAGCGACATTGGGGGAGATGTCAAACTTATATAGCTCGGCATCGACATAGGCATCCATCATCACCAAGATATAGACAGCTGCAGTGACGATGATGCTCAGATCCCTGTACCTACGATAGTAGTCACGACCTCTCTTGAGCTGATCGTGAAAGCTGGTGTTATTGACATAGTTGTTTGGGTCAGCCCCGTAGGGGATGAAGTCGACCCACGAAGTATTCTCCAGCGGGGTGTCGCTCTTGATGTCTCTGTAAGCAATCGTGTAGTCTTGGAGGTTATTATTATTCCAAGAGATAGCATAATAGCATGCAGTATAAGCAGATACAACGACGGGGAGTTTCCAGTACATCCGGTTGTAGATCTGCCCACCGCCTGGGATGATCGAGTAGAGCAGTGCTTTCTTAGAGCTGATCTCATAGGGCTTGCTGTCCACAGTCGCTGCTGACGGAGCTGGCTCTGCGACGGCTACACTATCAGGCTCTATCACGATGGTCTCCTGTGCCCGTGCTCCTACAGGCAATAGTAGGGCAATGAGCGCTAAGAGCACAGTATGAGACACTTGCCACTTCATAGGCGATCCAATAGCGCAATGATATTTTCCAGCTCCTCCTCAGATGAAAAGGGGATGGTAAGTTTGCCCTTACCTGATGACTGGCAGCTAAGTCTCACTTTGGTACCAAAGAGTTGGCTAAAACGCTGACTCAGTAGGTCATACTCCTTGTTAGAGCTACTACTCTTGCTATTCCTCGACTTCTTCTTAGGTGCCTGCCCTTGCTGTGCATAGTCACGCACCAATTGCTCTATCTGACGCACCGAGAGGCTATCCTCCAAGATCTGCTCATAAAAGGCAAGCTGAAGCTCAGGATCCTCTACGGAGAGCAGTGAGCGCCCGTGTCCCATGCTTATCTTACCATCCTTGAGCGCCATCTGTATCTCAGCTGGCAGTCTGAGGAGGCGGATATAGTTGGAGATCGTAGAGCGTTGCTTACCAATCCTCGACGCTAGCTCATCTTGGGTCAGTTCACAGTCCTCAAGAAGTTTCTTTAGTGCCAAGGCAATCTCTATGGCATTGAGGTCTTCACGCTGGATATTCTCTATCAGCGCCATCTCCATCAACTGCTCGTCGGCGACCGTCCGCACGTAGGCTGGGAGCTTCTCTAAGCCTGCTATCTTACTAGCTCTATACCTGCGCTCACCGCTGATGATGCGATAGTAGCCAGGTCGATCCTCCTCTTCGTAAACCGTGATCGGCTGTACGATGCCAATGTGCTCTATCGAGGCCGCCAGCTCACGAAGTGCCTCTTCGTCAAAGTCTTGCCTCGGCTGGTCTTCATTTGGGGTGATATGGTCTATCGCTATTTCATTGATAGACGAGGAGCCCTTCGTCTCCACATCGATCAAGTCGGTATTGATGAGAGCATCTAACCCGCGCCCCAGTGAACCTCGCTTACTCTTGCTCATATATTCTCTTCTCCCTTCTATTTCATATTGTTACGCTCCAGCAGCTCGCGTGCCAGTTGTAGGTAGTTCTGGCTACCTCGGCTATCCAGATCGAAGTCCAGCACAGACTTACCATAGCTTGGAGCTTCACTGAGCCGGATATTACGATGGATTACACTCTTGAAGACCAGAGCTCTGAAGTGCTTCTTCACCTCCTCGTAGACCTGATTAGAGTGCCGTGTACGGGCGTCGTACATGGTCATGAGGAAGCCCTCAATGTCGATATTAGGATTGAGCCGCTGCTTTACTGCCTGCAAAGTACTGAGTAGCTTACTAATACCCTCGAGAGCAAAGTACTCGCACTGCACGGGTATGATCACAGAGTCCGCCGCCGTGAGGGTGGCAATGGTAATGATACCCAAGCTGGGCGAGCAGTCGATAAAGATGAAGTCATAGTCATCCCTCAGCTGGTCGGTCACCTTCTTCATTACTAGCTCACGTCCCTTTACCGGTACTAGCTCTACCTCAGCTCCAGACAGGTCGGAGTGCGAGGGCAGCACTTGCAACCCCTCGACCGAGCTGTCGAGCAGACACTCCCTAGGGTCTATCTCGCCTATGAGACAGTTGTAAATGGTCTTATCCGGTGCCTCTACGACTACTCCAAGCCCGCTCGTGGCATTTGCCTGAGGGTCAGCGTCGATGACCAGCACTTTCTTCTCCAATGCCACCAAAGACGCAGCAAGGTTAATGGTGGTAGTGGTCTTCCCCACTCCACCCTTCTGGTTTGATATTGCAATCACCTTTCCCATCCGATGTAGAACTCCTTTTTCATCAATTTTTGGCACCATATATTTCTGGCAAAATTAGTCAAATATCGACGAAAAGCCAAAGTGTTAATTTCTGCCTCTTACTTCATTGATAAAGCTATTTTACACCCTCACTCACCTACACCAGAGACCTCTCTCTGACTCAGAAACAGTGCGATAGGAGTTGCAGCGGTGGATATAATTGCTTAAAATTGCCCTTCAAATCATTAAGCACTCAAGATCAAAGGAAGATATGAAAAGGATCGCCATCTTTGCCTCGGGCAATGGGACCAATATGGAAGCCATCGTGCAGTACCTGCGAAAGGGCGAGGGCAAGGAGAGCGGGATAGAGGTCGCCTGCGTCGTCTGCGACGTGCCTGGCGCCTACGTGTTGGAGCGTGCATGGAAGTGGGACATACCGCACTACCACCTCACAAAGGTGCAGCGCAACGATCCCGACTACCTCCTCTCGCTCCTCCGAGAGCACGAGGTGGAGGCGATCGTCCTAGCCGGTTATCTCAAACTGATACCTCCATTTCTACTAAAGGCATATCCCCACCGCATCCTCAATATCCACCCGGCTCTCCTCCCTAAGTATGGCGGCAAGGGCATGTATGGCATGCATGTCCATGAGGCCGTAAAGAGGGCTGGAGAAGCAGAGACAGGCATTACCATCCATGTCATTGATGAGGAGTTTGACCGCGGCAAGACCATCTTTCAGGCAAAGACAAGTGTGGACCCCGACGACACGCCCGAGGAGATCGCGCAAAAGGTACACCGCCTAGAGCACCAACACTTCCCCCGTGTCATTGTCGAGTGGCTATCAGACCCAAGGATCACCGACCTAGGTCGCTAAGACCTACCGCCTACCAATTAAGTATTAAGTTTTGTATAAGACGAAATGGCTCGCCATCGCAGATCGGTGCGCCATAGTTCGGCTAGAAGATCACAAACGAAGAGACCTCTATCCACACGGCATTCTAAGCTCAGTTTTTCATAGACCCGAACTTAAAAAATCTAAGTTGGGAACTTCGGTGCATCGAAGTTCGGAACTTAGACAAATCGAAGTTCCCAACTAAAATTTACCGAGGTTCCGGTCTCCGATTTCTCCACATTCAGGGCAACAACCATCATTGATCCATGTGACGTCGAATGAGAGCGGACGTAGGAGTCCACTTTCCTACTCTCTGTGGCTTTTTCGTATCTTTGACACATAAGAGTTGAATCGTAAAGTACAGAGAGACAATGATAGAGTATATCAGAGGGCAAGTGGTAGAGCGCACACCCGCCTATGCAGTAGTAGAGTCTGGTGGGATCGGCTTTTTTCTCGCTATCTCACTCAATACGTACAACCTCATCCAGCTCAATGAGGAGGCAAAGCTATACGTACACGAGGTGGTCAATAGAGATGGCAACTGGGATCTATATGGCTTTTCGGAGTCTAGCGAGCGCCACCTCTTTAGACTGCTCAATACCGTGAGCGGCATCGGACCTAGTGCAGCTCGCCTGATGCTATCTACCTATACGCCCGAAGAGCTCTCTGCACACATCGCCAACGGTGATGAGCGAGCGCTCAAGGCGGTGAAGGGCATAGGCACACGCTCTGCACAGCGTATTATCCTTGAGCTGAAAGAGAAGATCACCACAGAGATGGGCGAATACGGCTCCATCGGTGTGGCACAAAAAGATCAGGTACTATCGATCGACAAGCGAGAGCAGTACGAAGAGGTCGAGAAGGCATTTGTAGCACTTGGATATACTGCAACGGTAGCACAAAAGGTAGTGACCGAACTGGTGAAGCGCGATCCAAACATGTCGATCAACGAAATGATACGACAGGGGTTGCGACTCTTGTAGGATGAGCGTGCGATGCAAAGGGCTTGGGCATACACCATTGCCACCATCTTATCATTGGCATGTGCCCATCAGGTGCAAGCGGCACCACCATCTCCAACGCCCGACTCAGTAGCATACAACCCCAAGCTGGATAGCTATCTGATCCTTCAGAGGGATAGTCTGCACCGCTGGACACTCCATCGGGTGCTTTCGCGCCATGAGTATTTGGAGCTTCGACGACAGAGGATGGGAGTCCAGCACTTTATGGAGCGGAATCGCTCTGCTTGGGAGGCAGGAGAAAGTGTGGAGCGACGCACGCCCCGCCTTACATTTGATATCAAAGGTGATATTAACCTAGGGCTGAGCAACCATCTTGAGGAGAATGACAACCCCACCCTGCCGGTAGCACTCCGCCGACGTCGCTATATCGACTTTGTACAGCGGACCAACGTCCATGCTCAGGCTAAGTATGGAGATCACTTGGGGCTGGACCTCACATACAACACAGAGACAGCTCTGACACATCAGAGGCAAAGGCTCAATCTCTACTACGCTGGGGAGGAGCACGACCTAATACAGAGGTTAGAGGCTGGTAATGTGCGATTTGTGAGTCAAAACCCACTCATTCACCTTGGAGGGGAGGATCTATTTGGCATCTCCGGACTCTTCCGTCTCGGTCCTCTATCTGTGCAGGTGCTTGCCAGTCAAGAGCGAAGCGAAGAGCGCCGGATATCGGTTCGTGGCAGTCAGCGAAGACAGAAGCGGGAGTTGCACGGGTCGGAGTATGACTTTGCTCAGCACTACTTTCTCTCGGAGTTCTTTGCCCAGAGGTACGACGCAGCCCTCTCCAAGTTACCCATCGTGCAGAGCGATCTCATGATCGAGCAAGTAGAGGTATGGGTGGGGACTCCAAAGTGGAGGGAGCCTTCTTCAGATCTGGAGTCTGTACGTGCTTACACCAGCCTAGCTCTTAGCACCGATACCCCTCCGAGCAATACGACACGCGATGCAGGAGAGAGCGGAGTAGCACTGCCCTCAGTGAAGCGTCTGCCTGAGAGTGCGTATTACTACCACCCCACTTTGGGCTTTGTTTCGCTAAAAGTTCCGCTAGCAGAGGGGCAAACCTTGATGGTAGCATACAGGTATCGATATAACGGTGTCAGCTATGAGGTGGGATCGCTCTCTAGGGGAGCGGGGGAGGAGCTCGAAGCTGCCCTCCTCGCAGATCAAAACCACTCCCCCACCTCACCCCTATGGCACCTGATGATGAAAAACGGGTACTCCCTCCCCGCCACACCAGAGGAGTGGACGGCGGAGAGCGTGGTGGTGCAGCTCCTCTACCGCAACCATCATACCGGGATCGACCAAACTGCGGTAGAGAAGGGATCGCAAGCGGGAAAGAGCTGGCTTACGCTCTTTGGATGGGACCAGATGGGAGCTTCGGGCGTGGGAGGTGCGCCAGATGGCTCTTTTGACCTTATAGAGGGGGTCACCTTTGTACGGGAGAGTGCTACCATCTTCGTACCGCATAGGCGCCCCTTTGATTTGGTACCTAAGGCAGCCAATGATGGGAGCGACTCGCCCTACAAGCCCTACCCTCAGCTTTACGACTTATCGAGGTATGAAGCAGGGCAATTGCGGGAGCTGGATAGGTTTGTGATCCGAACAGAGGTAGAGGCAGGTAGCGCTCAGACCATCTCCTTGGGTACGTCTCAGCTACCGCCCGGCTCAGTGCGCGTGGTGAGCGGGAGTCGGGAACTTCAGGAAGGCACAGACTATACGATCAACTACGCGACAGGGCAACTTTCGCTGGCGTCGCATACGCCTGAGCATATAGAGATAGTGCTACAGGAGCCAAGAATAGGTGCGCGGCGGCTTCAGAAAACAATCCTCGGGAGTGAGGCGACACTGCAACTAACCCCCAACCTACGTGTAGGGGGTACAGCGCTGAGGTACAGCGAGGAGAGCTATCGCAAGCGGATCCGCTGGGGCGAAGAGGCAGTACAAAACACCATGTGGGGCATACACCTCGACTACGACTCCGAACTGCCCACCTGGACGGAGTGGCTCAACGACCGCCTCCACCTGCATCTCTCGAAGCCGGTTTCTCTATCCATGCACAGTGCCTATGCGCATCTCTCTTCGAGCTATGCTTCGAAGGGAGGTGAAGTGGTGCTCGAAGACTTCGAACAAGGGCAACAGTACATCGATCTCGGCTTCCCTCAAGCCTGGAAGATAGCGTCGACCCCATTTGAGAGTTCGGGTGACTACAGAGCGCAGATGGCTTGGTATCAAGTGGATCCCCTGCTAGTGCGGGAGGGAGCGGAGCACCAGCCCGAGCATCTCCGGAAGAATAGCAGGGAGAGGAGCGACCCCTTTGTGCGGGAGATCAAGGTGGATGAGCTCTTTCCTAGGCACGACTACAACCCACTCCGGAATAACATGTTACCCACGCTCAACCTCTCCTTTTACCCCAAAGAGCGTGGACCCTACAACCTAAATACGACCGACCTACTACCCAATGGTGAGTTGGCACAACCTCAGCAGATGTGGGGAGCGATGATGCGACCTTTGGAGACGAGAAACCTAGAGGAGGGGCGCTTTGCATACATCGAAGGGTGGCTCCTGGACCCATTTTACCAAGATCAAAGTGCCAGTGAGGGCAGGCTCGTGATCGACCTTGGGCAATTCTCTGATGAGATACTACCTCACGGCTCGATGGCTTTTGAGAGTGCCTTGCCTACAGTGGAGACAGATTGGGGTAGAGTGCCGATGCAGATGCCACAGACCTATGGTTTTGACAGACTGGGAGCTCTCGCGATGGAGCAACAGGATGTCGGACTCAACGGACTTTCATCTGAGGAGGAGGCGGAGCACAACAAATATGCCGCTTACCTCCGTGAAGTAGAGCGGATCACTGGGTTTCAGCCCTGGGAGAGTAGCGAGGGCATGCAAGCCGGAGACCCGAGGAGAGACCCCTCTGGAGACGACTATCACTTCTTTTTAGGTGCCGAGTGGGATCGCATCGAAGCGCCTATTCGGCTGAGGTATAAGTACATCAACGGCGTAGAAGGCAACGCTCTCGATCGGCTCGTACAGGGAGTTCAGAGTGCTCAGACATGGGAGCCAGACGCGGAAGACCTCGATAGAGACATGATCTTCTCTGCAGAGGAGCATTATTTTCGTTACGAAGTCCCTATCAGTCGAGAGGCGCTCTCGCTCCAGTCTAAGTTCGTAATTGCCGAGCGCCTTATATCGCCTCGAGGTGCCACGGAGACCGCAGCTCAAGAGGAGCGATGGGTCAAGGTACGCATCCCGATCAGGGAACCCCAGAGTGTGCACGGTCGCAATGTCTCGCTACAAGACATCCGATCTATACGCTTAGCACTCACAGAGTTTCAAGACGAGATACATCTACGCTGGGCAAGACTGAGATTGGTCGCATCGCCGTGGTCCCCTTATGATAAAAAGATCGAACCTTCGGACCAACAACAGCTAGAGAACCTATCTATCAGTGCTCTTAGCTTGGAGGAAGACGAAGGCCGAACTCCCATCCCATACGTCTCTCCGCCCGGAGTGGAGCGAGAGCAGACCTACAACCATTTGGCAGCTCAGAGGGAAGATGAGAAAGCGCTGAGTGTATCTCTGAAGGGTCTACAGCCCAACCAGCCAGCAGCCGCCTACCAGGTGATGTCTCTCGATCTTCGGCACTTCGAGGAGCTTGGGCTCTATGTCCACCTCGAGTCCCCTCAGATACTCAAGGAGGGAGACCTCGAGCTATTCGTGCGGATGGGTTACGACTTCACCGACAACTTCTATGAAGTGCGGATGCCACTATCCCCCACTCCGCTCAAAGACTACAGCCATCTCGACCGACAGCAACTTCAGAAGATCGTGTGGCCCGAAGAGAACCATCTGCGCCTCCGACTTGACCGTCTCACAGAGCTAAAGTCGAGTAGAATGAGCGATCCGAAGGCTGAAGCGAATGCACCATACCTCAAGTCAAATCCAGATGATGCCCGTCACACACTTGTCGTTCAGGGATTTCCGACACTGGGCGATATCACTTCCGTGATGATCGGGGTGCGGTCGAGGGCGAGCTACCCTGTAGAGGCGGAGGTCTGGATCAACGAACTGACAGCCAAGGGAGACCGGGACACAGGTGGGCACGCACTACAAGCTGACGGGAAATTAACATTGGCAGAACTAGCCGAGTTCTCCCTATCCTACTACAGCCACTCTGCGGGCTTCGGCTCTCTTAAGAGCAATCCTCGACGCTCCCCAATGGAGGATCGAGAGATGTGGGAGCTGGGAGCATCTCTCGATCTTGGGCAGCTACTCCCTCAGCGGTGGCAAGCGAGTGCACCCATCACCTACCTCTATCAAAGAGAGCGCTCCACCCCATTCTATGCCCCCGGTGCTTCCGATCTAAAGTATACAGAGTGGGAAAGGCTAGGTAACGACCGATCCGGTAAGACACTAAACAAACTACAGTACCTAACGCTCAGAGACTGGCATCTCGCTGCCAACCCCAATGCAGGTGCAAAACTCTTTTCACCCAGCAACCTCCGCTTCTCCTACCAAGTAAGGCACCAGTCCGGTTACTCTCCAGAGCTCGCTGGTCAAGAGCAACGCCACTCTACCACGGCTCTCACCTACAGCTATGAGCCAACTCGTGGCAATTACCTCCGACTCTCCAGCTACTGGGATCGCTACTATCAGCGCAACCAGCATACAGAGGGAGCAACACTCCTACAGAGCCGGTGGAACTGGGAGCGCGGACTACACCTCCGCTGGCAACTCCTCTCCGGTCTCTTCCTAGGGCTACAGAGCAAGACCACAGCTCTGATATGGGAGCCCTTCGAGACCCAGCTCCGTGGCGGTGGGAGTGCCGACTTCCAGCTCTTCACCAAAGAGATCATGGAGAGCATCGGACAGCTAGGTGAGACCATGCACTACTTCGGTAATAGCGAGATCAGCTACCGACTGCCATCATTTGAGCAGGCGGGTCTCAAAGGGCTGACTGGCTCACTCAGATGGCGAAGCCAATACAATTGGAATAGAGGACTACAGCAGGGCGAGCTACACTCCGGCAACCCTATTCAAAACAAAGGCGAGCTGATGGCAGAGTGGCAGTACAGCCTACTCCCGCTCTTCTCCTCTCGTGGCAAGCCCCCCTTCGCATCGCACCTCACCTTTCGCTACAGCCACCAAGTTGGCAGCTCAGTGCCAGGGTTCATCCCCACCGCAGGCAAGGCACTTGGCATCACCATCCCTGATCGACACATAGCCCCCTCAGTAGGGTACATCCTAGCAGTCACTCCAATGGAGCGAGAGCTACACAAGATGGCGGAGCAAGGCTGGGTGCTTCAAGACAGCAAACTAGCACGCCAGATGTCGCACCACCAAAGAGATGACCTCTCATCACAGCTATCACTCACTCCGCTCAAGGGGTTAAAAATAGACCTCAACATACGCTACAACCGCCTCTCCCACACAGAGTGGGATCCCTCGAACCTCCAGCGCCCCACCCAAGAGAGTGGCACAATACGCCTCTCCACCATTGGGTTAAAGGGCTTTTTGAAAAAGGAAGCTGCCAGCCACTTTGCTGTACTCCCAGACGACCCCGAGGGCACCTTCCTACAGCGCCATACCCTACTCAGCCACAGCAAAGAAGGCTTACCCACCCTCACTTCATTGCTCCCCAATTGGCTCCTCGTCTATGATCTCCCAAACATTGGTGGTAATAAAGGTCTCATCAGTGCCATACGAGTGAGACACCACTACTATGGCGAGCTGGAGATCCCTAAGTACCTCCTCAACCCCAATAGCGTAGGAGAGCGCTATCAACCACAGAGCATCCGCCAAACCGATGAGATGAACCCCCTCCTCGGCATAGAGGTAGAGCTACGCTCAGGGCTCACCCTAGAGGAGCGACTCATCCGTCGTCGCATCGCCACACTTATGGTCCCCTCCGATAGAGTGATGCAACAAGTAGACAACGAGCTATACTCTCAGATCAAGTACAAAGTGTCTCTAAAGCCCCTCTTCAAGGGCACAAGTCCCTGGCTCAGAAGCATGCAAAACCAGCTCTCCCTACACCTAAGCCACAGCTACACTATGAGCGAGATGTACCTCTACCAGCTACTCAACGACACCAGCTACATGTCTCGAGGGCTACAGACCCACAAACTACAGTGCTCCGCCGAGTACACTCTTACCGAGATCATCACCCTACGCGCCTTTTACGAAGAGTCGAGGCGCACCCCACTCGTCTCCAACTACTCCTTTCCCGTGCTCCACAGATCCTACGGGATGATCCTCAACCTGAGGCTACAGATATAGAGCACCTAAAGGCAACAGTGGCTGAAACTGACGACATCAGCTCCAGCCACTGCACTAAACCTCCCTACCCAGCTATGTGGGAAGAGGGCTCTTTATTTCCTACGATCCTTGAGGCGCTCTAGCTGCACCTCCAAAGCCTCACAAACCTCAACCACAGCCTCCTCAAACGTATCTGCCACCTTCTCAGCAAATAGATCAGAGCCCGGCACATCGAGCCGGATGCGTGCCCTCTTGTTGTTGTTCGTCTCTGCCTTGTCTACGGTCAGAACTACCTCAGCTTGAATAATGTCTCCATAAAAACGCTCCAGCTTGGACACTCGCTTCTCTACAAACTCTTGCAACTTCTCCGTCATCTGTAGGTTCTTACCTTGTAACTTGATGTCCATACACTTTCTCCTTTCTTCCTGTGCTCTTGGATGAGCGTGATACATTTGCTTTAGTTCTTCAAAGGTAGTATGCGTGTAGATCGATGTAGTGGATATGCTCTCATGGCCCAGTAACTCCTTGACACTCAGGATATCCGCACCATCATTTAGCAAAGCTGTAGCAAAGCTGTGTCTAAGCACGTGTGGGCTCTTCTTGGAGTACTGCTCCAGAGGAGCCAGAGATGCTCCTATCAGACGATAGAGATAGCCTTCGCTCATGGCGACTCCCCTGTCATTGAGCAAGAAGTGATCTACATCAGGACCCGCTGGCCTCCTACCTTTAGACAAATATAAGCCAATTTTCTCTTTAAGCAAAGCCCCATAAGGCACAATTCGCTCCTTACTGCCCTTACCCACCACTCGCAGCTGACACCTCTCTTGATCGACATCCTTCAGTCGCAGCCCTCGAGCCTCCGAAGAGCGTAGTCCCGTCTGAAAGAGAAAGTCCGTTACAAACGCCAACTCCCAGTTCCTACACCGATCCTCCTCTCGCTCTGCCCTCTTGGCATCATCATACAGCTGCTCGATGCGATTCGTCAGCACAGAAGCGTTGACAAAAGGAGGCAAGGGCTTGCTACTCTTAGGAGCCTGCACCTGCAAAAATGGGTTCTGAGTCACCTCGCCCCGCTTCTGGAGGTAATTAAAAAAAGACCTCAACGCAGCCAAGCACCTCTGCACCGTGCGCGTACTCGAGCCATTGCGTACCTGGCGCAAGACACCCTTGCGCGCGCTCCGCACATCCACGCTCCTTATGTACGACCACAGTGCCTCATTGTCCGCACCACCCTGCGCTACACCTTCAGCCCACAGCCACTTATGCAGATCACTAAGATACGCCTTAATGGTATGCTCACTAGCCCCTTGCTCTAGGCGCAAGTGCTGCTCATAACTCTTCAGTATCGACTCATTATCTATGATTTCCATGACCAAAAGTAGTCAAAAGCACCAACTTCTACCACGCACAGCACAATGGAGAGCGACGAAGAAATGTTATTAAAATCAATCCAAGACCGGTCATAAGCAAACCTAGAAGAGAAACTAATATTCATGCGAGATCCGAAGTGGTCGAAACCTTACCCCCGAACTTAAAAAATCTAAGACCGGAACTTCGATGCATCGAAGTTCGGAACTTAGGCACATCGAAGTTCCCAACTCCAATCCATCTAACTTCCCAGCCTAAACAATAAAAAGACCAAAAACCACTTATTGCAACAGCACTACTCAAAATGCACAAATCACTAACTCTCCGAACTGAGGCATGGGTTAAATGTTGTTGATTCTTTCAAAAAAGCTATATTTGCATATATACTCTCGGCAAGGTAAAACCAATTGGTTTTTAATTCCCCACCTTGATTATTGAATAGCTCTTTGGGGGAGTTAGGGGCATAAAGTTTAATCCACGGTATGGGATATTATGTTTATCTAGATGGGACGAGACAGGGCCCCTACACCTTTGAAGAACTTAAAAACAAAGGCATAAATCGTGATACGTTGGTGTGGAAAGAGGGATTGACGGATTGGGTACCTGCTCAGAATTTACCCGAACTATCAGATCTTATGGCTAACACACCTCCAACGCCATACCAAGTAATGCCCAAAACATGGCTGGCAGAGTCCATTCTGGTTACACTTTTCTGCTGCTTGCCTTTCGGCATCGTAGGGATCGTTAATTCATCAAAAGTAAGTACCCTATTCAGTGAAGGCCGTTTCGCAGAAGCTCGAGAGGCAAGCAAGAACGCCGGCATTTGGACCAAAAGAGCCTTTGTTATTGGATTGGTCCTTTTGATTCTTTACGTTTTATTTTACGTTATAGCTATAGCTATTGCTACTGACTATTAGCGACATCTATTTCACAGCCTTACTAGATGAAAAAAGGGGTCATCACAGCTGTTATCATTGTAGGATTGATCTACTTCTTCTTTAATCCTGCCAATAGCAGCATCTTCCCCAAATGCCCTTTTTATGCATTTACGGGGCTTAAATGCCCTGGATGTGGATCTCAAAGAGCCATCCACTCTCTTTTGCACTTGAATTTCAAAGCATCTCTTGGCTACAATGCGCTCTTAACCCTCTCACTCCCAGTAATCTTTGTTTTGGGATACTCTGAAAGGATAAGGAGCAAACACCCTAACTTCTATCGCAGAATACACAATGAAAAATTCATCTGGGGGTGTTTTATTGTTACGATAAGTTGGTGGATTTTTAGGAACATCTTCGACATCTGAGATAACTGCTGCTCTCAGCGATGATATCGATGCAATAGCCCTCATTTATCATAAAAAGGGAAAAGTGCGATTACCAGTATAGGGTAAGAAGCACGAGGAGGTGCGGTAAATTTGTTCAGAATTCATCAATACGCTGATCCATAGCATTTAACTTGAGCCACTTGTATTGAGAGACAACTCCGCTTTGGTGAAATGAAATTATTTGTGTACCTTTGCAATCCGCTAGCACCCAAAGTGTGCTTCGGACGAGCGATCATAGACATATTGGCGATAAAGTAATAAAGTAGAAATTGAAGCGA
>JAUNLH010000038.1 GCA_030532365.1 Porphyromonas sp. | reverse complement strand
TCAGTTCCCAATTATTGTCGGGGTTGTCCGCGTCATATCCGCGTGTCGTTTTCCAATTATTGTCGGGGTTGCCCGCGTTGTATTTGCGTGTTGTGTTACGTGATATGGTATGAGGTATCCCGATGGGTGTTGGGTTGGGGCGGGGTGTGGTTGTATGAGGTGTTGCATGGTGTGGGGGAATGGGGCGATCCCGACGTATGTCGGGATCGAATGTCCTAGCGAAGGGTAAGAGGCGCAGCCTCGCCACGCTGGAACAAGAGTGTCCCACCCCAATACCGACTCCAACGGATGTTGGAGTCGAACCAACCAGGGTATTTGTGGTGTGCGACATCCGACCTACGTCGGAGTCGTGATGGTTTTCTTGTGGGGGGGATACCAGGGTGGCGCAACGCCCCTAGCGGGGCACTGCTTACCCTTCACTAGGCTCTTCAACCCCTCCTTGCGTTGGGTTTGCCCGTGTCGTGTCCGCGTGTCGTGCCCCAATTATTGTCGGGGTTGTCCGAGTCGTGTCTGCATGCCGTGTTGCGTAGAGTGGGGTATGATTAGAGGGGCATCCACATCGTGGAATGCCCCTCTAGCCTAGGTGTCCTGCTACCTTCTATCAATTTAGGGTAGGAAGTTGGCATAGTCTGCCTCTTCGCTGTTGAAGACTGGTCTTATGACACGTCCCATCGTACGGCTGTATACGTTCCCTGTTTCCAAATTAGTGGAGTTACTATTGATCGTAACCGAGCGGGCAGCAGAATATCTCCATCCCGTGGCACTTGTTGCTCCACTCCAAACCGTTGATAACCCATAGTACGTGGTGGCGTTATATCCGTCTCCATCGTAATAGAAGGTGCCTGTGCGAGGCAGTGAGATCAAAGCTGCACCAGTGGTGAATGGCTTCCATGCACTCTCTTTGCCCAAGGCTGGAACTTTCCAGCCGTATGGTGATGGGTCGAAACAGGTTTTGACGGTTACATTTTCTTGGTTCCATGCTGCGTCACCTGTTGTATTATCTATTCCATTATCCCTATTCCCACCGTGCCAAAGGTTGTACCATATACGCTGCCCTTTGTTTGTCTGTCTTCCTGTGTAATTATCCGGACCTGTTGCAGACCCTCTACCCATGTCAAAGAGCCAGTGGAACCCATTATCTACGGTGTGAGTGGGATTCTGAATAGATTCTTTCATGGAGAGCCTATTGGGGTCACTTGTGATCGTAACTTTTCGTCCATTCTTGTCGACTAGATCTCGATAGTCGTCACCTGGAATTGGGAAGGGGTCTTTCCTGCCAAACTGATATTGTGTGCCATAGGTCTCTGTGTTCGTGTCGCCGAAGTCTGTAGCTACCCAGTTGGCACCAATGTTTCGATCTAGCCACCTGTTGAGAGATGCAGTGGGGCTTGTCATGTGTCCCTTCATAGGGTACTCGTCTACCATCCAGATGTGCCAGCTCCATAGGATGGTGCCATTGGAGTCTTTACAGCAAATGAGCGCATTGCCATTCTTTCTGCTCTTATCTCCCTCCTTGGAGAGGTCTCCAGGTAGGATCAGTATTCTTCCCGTTGCTCCATTACCTAGCTTCTTGATCATCTTGAAGCTGGTGGTGCCATTGGGGTTTTCAGGTTCAACTCCCGGTGGCTCCATGTCCGACCATAGCAGCTCTACAGTCCAGTCTTCGCTATCACTGATGCCTGGTAGTGCTATTCGATTTGCCCAATCCTCGGGCTTGAGATCGTATGAACCTGCATTATCTCTGAGCTGATCTGCATTGCCATCATAGTAGTCTTTGGCGCTATTGATGATGGAGACCGGTATGATGATCCCCGCCTTTCCGGGCTTCATGAGGTAGCAGTTGGCTTCTGGCTGGAGTATGCCTGAGTAGAGAGGGATCTCGAAGATCCTCTCGACTAGTGGGGTAGTGCCGTCTGATCCTTTTCGCTTAGAGTAGGCTCTGATTTTTGCCCTGCCTAGATATCTCTTAGGATCTGTGAGGTCGTCCTCGGTTGTGAAGTCGATCTTCTCCCCTTTCAGATTGCCATAGGTCAATCCTCTGAGCTGAGCATCCTGGATCAGTGTCCCAGTACCACGGGCCTCTGGATCTGCCTCGTTGGAGAGTAGCTCTATCTCATAGGGGAGGTTGGCTTGGATGTAGATGGAGTGCTCCTCGCCATCCAGTAGGATGATCTTCTTGCTATTCTCGATGTCTTGTGTGAGATCCGCGTCGAAGTACGGAATGATGGCGTACTCTACCTGCGAGATGGCAAGCTTTTGGGAGGCGCTGCTGCCCTCCTTGATGACTGAGAACTGTAGAAGGTCGCTTCTCTGCTCGAAGTGCTCCTCATTTTCGAGGTCGATAGCCCCTGCACTGACCTTGTACTTCTTGAGCCCTGGCTGCTCCTCAAGTACTTCTAGCAGAAAGTCGTCTCCTATAGGGCCGTTGAGGATCAAATCGGTGGTACTAGGGCTATACTTGACGTAAAAGGTTGAGTCACTGGCTCTGAAGTCAAAGTCGATGAGTGAGAGTGGGGTGACACCATCGCTCATCAATACTTGTACATCGAGATGATCATCAGAAAGTTGTGTGACTGCAACACTCCACTGCATGCGCCCTGCCTTGATGAGGATCGAGCCCGTGCGCTGGGTAGCGCTGTCGTTGTCGCTCGTGCTGATGGTGAGTGGTATGCCGGTGTCGGTATCGGCTGAGCCACTGGTCTTATCGAGTGTGAGCCACTCACTCCCCTCGGTTACCTCTGCCGTCCATCCGCTCGCCCAGTCGGTACGTATGGTGATGACTTGGCTGTCATGGGTCTTGTAGAAGGTGAGTCTGTCGCTGCTGACTCCCATCATGTACTGCCCGTCAGTGACCAGTGCGCTGACGTCGGCTTCGTCCCACTTGATGACGGTGTATTGGATGTTTACAGGCTTGGAGTCGAGTGCCTCCTCCTCTGAGCTGAAGCCTGGACCACTCACCTTGGTGATATTGAAGCGGTAGCGATGGTTGCGAAGGATAGGGAGGTAGCTGGATCCTTGTGCAAAGTCTGCCCGATAGTAGGTGATTTCGCTCGTATTACCCTCGCCATAGTACCCACCGATGATGAGGCAGGGTGCGTCGCTGATGGTATTGCCAGCCGCTCGCTCTGGGATATAGATCTCACGTATATAGCTGCTGCCTGCCTCGGTGAGCTCGTAGCGGATCGGATTGTTTTCCGCTCTGTAAGCGGTGCCTGCGGGCACTATTGGAGTCGTACCTAGGCTACCCTGGCTCCCAGGTGTGCGGTAGCGGGTTGCCGTCCGATAGACCGAGACACTCTTGATCTGGAAGGGTATGTCTGAGGCTTGCACCGACTCCGACTGTGCATTTGCCTCAAACATGATCCCGACGTCTACCCTAGCGAGGGAGCGGATCATGCGGATGGCGGGTGCACCGGAGAAGTCGGTGAAGGTCGTGCTCTCATCGATGATAGTGGTGAGGTTGCTCTCGCCCCACATGGGTAGAGTGGCGCTCCCCGCTGTGGCATCCCACTTGTCGGGGAAGGTGTTCACTATCTTCTCAAATACGGCGCTCTTGGTCTCTCCCTCGCTGAGTGACGGCATGGTACCCGGATGGTTGCCGAGTAGTACCAGTCTGTATTGGTCGGTAGTGCTTGTCCTCAGGGTGATCTTTATCTTGGTCGTCCCCGTTGCATTGTCGATCTCTTGTGAGATCACATTGGCTCTGTAGAGGAAGGTCTCATTTTGCTCCTCACTATCGGAGCCCTTCTTAAAGACCAGCACCTGCAGGTCCTCGATCTTCTGCTCATCCTCTGCTGTCATGGCCCTATTGGTAGCCGATGAGTGCATCAGCGAAGGTGCCTGGAGCTCTAGTACAAAGTACTTCTCTTCCCTAGCGGGAGGAGTCGGCTCCTGACGGCTGTTGTTGGGCTCCCACGACTCACGGCTGCACCCGAGGGTTAGCAACAGTGTGATCAGTAAGGATATGCTGTATGTCCACTTTATTCTCATCCTATCTTAATACTTGACTAAGTATAAGCAAGATATCTGTTGGGCTTAACTAAATTTTATACGTTTGGCGTGATTTCGCCACCCTCCCACACAGGGGGAGTGATGGTGACGCCCAAGGCGGAGCAAACTAGCTCTATAGAGATGGTTGCTTCTTGGCGCTCCTCGAGAGGCGGGGTGAGGTTTTTGATGTACTCTTTGAGGTCAACCTCTGCGAGTACTTCATCTGTCTCTGGGTGTCGCATCCTAACCATGATGCTCGTATCGTCGGAGGTGAAGCGTAGTGCGGCGAACCGTGCCGTGTGTGAGTCGTCGCTAGCGCTGTAGTTGACTGGTATCTGATAGTCCCTCACCTCGTCGGTAGGTAGCGGTATGCCACTCTGGTCGAAGAGGTAGTGACATGCGGTGGAGCTGATCTCTATGACAGGTGTGAACCCCTCTCCATATAGTGCTGAGAAGTAGCGACATACGATCTCAATCTTGATGTGAGCTGAGGAGAAGTGGACCATGTGCTGTATGGGCTCTCCCTCGCCCTTGATCACCTCCGATGCGAAGTAGAGTGGGTCGTTCTCTGCTGCA
The DNA here is from genome assembly GCA_030532365.1 of Porphyromonas sp. Taxonomy (GTDB): domain Bacteria; phylum Bacteroidota; class Bacteroidia; order Bacteroidales; family Porphyromonadaceae; genus Porphyromonas_A. Next base: position 11,905 of record JAUNLH010000038.1, on the reverse strand, counting down.
GAGTTGGCAGCTGTGAGGGTCGCTGAGCTCAGTTGATCTCGATTTTCAAAGGATGAGTGGTCGGCATTGCCCCACACGATGACTCTGTAGGAGCCTGGCGGTAGTGTGGGCAGTGTGAGACCCTGTGGGGAGTTTAGCTCCTTGTCGCTCAGCTCTGCCTCGTAGACCAGGGTGCCCTCTAGGTCGTAGATAAAGAGGACCGCATTGTGGATGTACTGGGGCAGGACATTAGCCTCTCCATCCGCCTCGTACTCAAAGAGTAGCCGGCCAGAAGAGATGGGGCAGTCGCTGTAGTCCTCGAATATCAGTGAAGAACACGCCACAAGTAGGGGCAGAGCACACGCTACGAGAACCGCTGTGTAGAGGTTTCGCTTCATCCTTTTCAGAGATAGTATTGGGGAGCGGGAAGTAGATGTCACCACTCCCCAATACCTACTATTTATTATGCTTCAGACAGATCAGATATCTGGAGTGATGTCAACTGTAGTCCACTCGTATGCAGCGATAGAGACGTATAGGTCTGTCTTTGGCTGCTCAGGCTTCGGATCGGTGTTGTCGATATGATTGCCGTCGTTGTCTGTCTTGAAGAGGCCATTGAGAGCAGAGAGATTGAGCTTGTAGATCTTACCCTGTGCAAACTCTGCAAGGCTGGTTGCGCCCTCCTTGTAGTTGATGATGGTGATCCAGCGGTCATTGACTACACTGTCGTCTGCTAGCGTATAAGAGACCTTGATGACGACGTGTGGGAGCTTATCCTCGTCGGCAACAGCAGTGGCAGGGAAGATCTGATAGCCTGCTGCCTTGCCACCAGCGAGCCCTGTCTGTACTCCAGTCTTATCGCTCATGGTTGCTTCGTGAGCAGTCCAGTCCTCGTCGGATGTCCTCTTTGCTAGAGTGGTAGCATCCTTGGTCTCTTTGTAGTTGTTGATGTAGACCTCCTGGACTGTAACCGACTTGTAAGCGTTGGTCCCCTCTGCATTTGGCTGAGGTGTGATGGTGCCTACAACCTCCAGACGTGCAACATCTGGCACTGGTGCAAGCTCGACCATCTTGGCATTAGTTATGTTAGGGTGAGTAGTAGGCGCTACAGCTGGAGAGCTCATCGGTACTAGCTTCTTGAAGTCTGCGCCAAGACCTTGGATTTTATTGATGGCATAGTCAAGTGTCTCACCAACTCTGGTAGTATTTGCTCTCATGGAGATGGACACTACATCGGCAGGAACAGAGATCTTAAGTCCGTCAGTTGATGTAGTGGCAGTGGAGATCTCATCAGCACTTAGTGTCCTTGAGGGGATGCTTGTAGATGCTGTAGTACCAGCTGCGTCTTTCCAATAGTAAAGTGTTACAGTCTGATATCCAACTGCACCAGCAGTCACTGGGTCTTCGATGGCTCTTGGCTTTGGTTGCTCTAGCTTCAAGCTGATGTTTTGTGGAGCACCATTGTCGATCTCGTTGGCTTTGTTGTTGCTACAAGCAGTCACCAAAGCTAGGGTAGCCACCAGTAGAGCGAATACATTAAACTTTCTCATACCTTCTTAAATTGTTAATGGTCAATAAGTTCTATATTTAATTACCTTCTTTTATACTTATATTGCAATGGCCCGTCGCTGCACACGCTATTGCCCACCACGGTCCTCTGAAGTCGGACCTTTGGTACTACTGAATAGATCAGTCTTTAATCTGCATTGATGCGACAGTCTGGACGACGTCTGTCTCCTTATGGGCACCGGCTCTTAGCCTACGTGCTATGGATATGCCTCACTTCGCGCCCCATCATTGTGTACGTGCGTATTATTGTTGACCTTCTTTCAAACAGGCAATAGACCTCCCTCGGTGTTTCGTACACCTTCATTATAGGAGCTATTGTCTTACAACCGTTTATCAATATAACGTGTATCTGTCTATCATATCCTCCTTCACCAGAAGTCAACACTGTCGACCCTCAGGAGGCGCAGTCAGGAGTGATAAAGCTATTTGCAGTGGGGTGATGTGCAATAGTATTTCACTTGCTACAACTGGAATGTAAATAGAATCCCAATTTTATGTGACAAATATAGCAATAATACTTTGTCTTTTTTAACTACCCCCCCCTAAATTATGTATTATTAGCATGTTTGGGTGTGCTTTATGGGATTATTAACAATGTTTGTGCACTTTTTTGTCTGCTTTGTGCTTTCTTTTGAGAAAAACGTGAGTATCAGCGTAATACTCGTGGTGGATGGCGAAGAGCGGGTGATAGTAAGAGCCCGAGCTTGGTGGTGGCTTAGCTCGGGCTCTGTGAGTGTTTTTAGTCTGAGTTTGAGTCGGGTAGTTGCTCTTATGGAGTTGCGAGTGTCGTCAGGGCTTGGTTCGCATGACTCTTCCACCCAAGTTGGGGATCTTCTCTATCGGGAGTTGCGAATACCGCCGTGTCACAGTCCCTATTGCGGTGCCACTACCATGGGCGGGGCATGCCGCCGCGTCGTCCGCCTCTTTTGCCAATGCCTGGAAGGTTGCCGCCTCCGCCTTGTGCCTTATTGAGCATCTTCATCGCTTTCTTGGCTTGGTCAAACTGCCTGAGCAGCTGATTGACCTGGGCTATCTCTGTGCCGCTGCCTGCAGAGATGCGTCGCTTACGTGAGGCGTCGATGATCTTTGGGTTGGAGCGCTCCTCCTCCGTCATGGAGTGGATGATTGCCTCTACCTCCTTGAAGGCGTCGTCGTCTATGTCTAGGTCTCGGATCGCCTTGCCCACACCGGGGATCATTGCCATCAGATCTTTGATGTTGCCCATCTTCTTGATCTGTGAGATCTGGTTGAGGAAGTCATTGAAATCAAACTCATTGCGGCGGAGGCGTTTCTCGAGCTCGGCTGCCTCTTTCTCGTCAATCTGGCTCTGTACGCGCTCTACGAGAGATACGACGTCGCCCATGCCGAGGATGCGGTCTGCCATACGATTGGGGTGGAAGACATCGATGGCCTCTAGCTTCTCCCCGGTACCGATAAACTTGATCGGCTTATCGACGACGGCACGGATAGAGAGCGCTGCTCCACCTCGTGTGTCTCCGTCGAGCTTGGTGAGTACAACGCCATCGAAATTGAGACGGTCGTTAAACTCCTTGGCAGTATTGACGGCATCTTGTCCGGTCATACTATCGACTACAAAGAGGATTTCATCTGGCTTGACTGCCTCCTTGATGTCGGAGATCTCTTTCATCAATACCTCATCTACTGCCAGTCGGCCCGCGGTATCGATGATAACGATGTCTCTACCAGTGCGCTTTGCCTCTTCGATCGCATTGAGTGCGATCTTCACCGGATCTTGGTTGCCCTCCTCGGTGTAGACTGGGATGTCTAGCTGTCCACCGAGCACCTTGAGCTGATCTATGGCTGCTGGGCGGTAGACGTCGCCTGCGACAAAGAGGGGCTTCTTGCCTTGCTTGGTCTTGAGGAAGTTACCGAGCTTGCCTGTAAAGGTGGTCTTACCGGATCCCTGTAGTCCGCTCATGAGGATCACGCTTGGCTTGCCCTTCAGCTCAAGCTCTACTGCCTCCCCACCCATGAGCTTCGTGAGCTCAGTGTGTACTATTTTGGTCATCATCTCACCTGGGCGTATGCTGGTGAGTACCTTCTGACCCAGAGCCTCCTCCTTGACGCGGTTGGTGAAGTCTCTCGCTACGTTGTAGTTGACGTCTGCCTCGAGTAGCGCCCGGCGTATCTCCTTGACTGTCTGTGCGACGTTAAGCTCTGTGATCTTGCCTTCGCCTTTGAGGACTTGAAAACTTCGTTCTAATCTATCTTGTAAATTATCAAACATCGTAATTGTATGTAACTATATATGTATGAGGTGCTTTGGTAGCTACTTCATGATATTGGCAAACTTACCAAAAAAGAGTGCACTTTACTCTAGCTCTGTCTCTCTGCGCTCGCTCTCTTCGGGTGTGGTTGACACCTGTGGCTCCTCTGCTTCGTCAGGTGGCTGGATGGTCGAGGAGCGTTGCATGTCTATGCGGTCTATGATGTGGAGCTTGGGGAGCGTATCTGGATGGGTGATAAAGGTCAGTGCCATCGCTCCTGATCTGATCTCCGGTAGCGTGTCCGTAGGCAATTCGAATACTGCCTCCAGCTCGTCTGTGTACATACCAAGGTACTGCCCTGACTTGTAGACGACTGTATCTCCCCAGCCGCGGAGATAGAGCTCTAGGTACAGGCTCTCGCCTAGCTTGATAGGTGGGAAGATGAAGGCATGCCACTTGAGCGAGTCCCCGCTCTCCAACTTGTCTAGCTCCGTGAGCTCATGTTTGTATCTATGGAATCGCCTGTCGCGAAGCAGGAGCAAGCGGTTCCGGTCTTGCCACATCCCGCTCTTAGACGGTTCGTAGCGCCACTTCTCATAGTCGAGAGAGTCGGTAAACTGGCTGTCCAGAAGCTCTTTCTGTGCCTCCATCTCCTTGATGATCTCTGTGTAGACCCCGTCTAGAAGCGGTGCATTCTGCCCATACCAGACAAGGGAGGAGTCGTAGGTGGCGCGGGAGACACGATGCTGCTCTAGTACTCGGTCGTAGTAGAGTAGGGCTATGGAGTCGGGCGTGTGGTACCGCTCTGTATACACCTGTACCAGTGTCATATCTCGCATGACTTCTTGCATCTTGCTCGGGCTGAGCACCGCATTTGGTCGGCAGCAGTACGATAGTAGTACCGCTGCTAGCAGGAGTGGCAGTAGCAGGTGCAGTCTTGGCTTCATCCGTTGGCTTGTCCGGCGTTATTGGGCTCAGTGCGAGAGGCTTCGTCGCTATTGAGTATGTGCCCAAACGAATGTGGGTAGAAGATCAGTAGGGCGATCACTCCGACCGAGATACAGGCGTCAGCTAAGTTGAAGATGGGGCTAAAGAAGATGAAGGGCTCGCCTCCTACGCTCGGTATCCATGCGGGGTAGGTAGACCTGATGATGGGGAAGTAGAGCATATCTACCACCTTACCGTGCATCCACCCAGCGTATCCCCCACTGGGCGGGAAGGGGGTGGCTATCTGCCCGTAGCTGTGGTCAAAGATGACGCCATAAAAGATGGAGTCGAAGATATTTCCCACAGCTCCAGCAAAGATAAGTGCAATGCAGATCAGAAAGCCCATGGGGTAGGAGCGGCGTGTCGTACGAACCAGGATCCACATGATGCCTGCACTCGCGATGATGCGAAATAGGGTGAGGAATATCTTGTCAAAGAGCTGCCAGCCAAATGCCATGCCGGGGTTCTCTGTAAAAAGGATATAAAACCAATCTGTTACCCTGATCCTCTCACCGAGCACCATGTGTGTCTTGACGTAGATCTTGCTCCCCTGGTCTATGACGAGGAGGAGCAGGATCAGGATAACCATCTCCCAGAAGCGTCTCTTTGCTTCGGGGTGGGGGCGACTGAGCCGGAGCGCGCGCTCCCTCTCCTTTTGAGCTCTGAGCTCTTTTTTAGTTGTCTCCAAGGTCGAGTCTAGGTGCTACAGCTATTATCGTTTCTCCTTAGCCTCTATGCTGAGTGTGGCATGAGGTACGGCACGAAGTCGCTCCTTAGGTATCAGCTTACCTGTCTCTCGGCAGATGCCGTAGGTGCCGTTCTCTATCCGCACAAGTGCAGCCTCGAGGTTTTGGATAAATTTCCTCTGTCTCGCCGCCTGTTCAGCGGTCTCTTGGCGGGAGAGTAGCATCGCGCTCTCACCCAGGTTTTTGTATGTCGGTGTGGTGTCAGTGATATCATTGCCATTGACACTATCCATCGTCGAGGTCAAGAGATCGTAGTTGCGGCGAGCCTTCTCTAGCTTCTTATTGATGATCTCTCTAAATTCTTCTAGCTCTTCAGCTGAATATCTGGTCTTCTCTTCCATGGTATTCTGTACTAATAAGTTATCTTTTTTCTATCATTACCTTTATGGTAAGGTCATCATCCAGAGCGAGCTCCTCGCCTGCCGGCAGTTGCTCTACGGTGGAGATGGTAAGTGCTTGTACCTGAGTGGAGATGTAGTCGTGGTGTTGCGTTACCACGGGGTCGACCTCCGGGTGATACTCGATCTGCACTGTTATCTTGTCTGCTACGTCAAAGTCCTTTGCCTTGCGTATGTTTTGTATCCTATTCACTAGCTCACGTGCCAGGCCTTCGCTCTTTAGCTCCGGAGTGATGTTGGTGTCAAGTGCCACTGTTACAGCGCCCTCGTTCTGTACAAGCCAGCCTGCTACGTCCTCCGATATGATCTCGACCTGCTCGAGTGCCACCTCCTTGCCGAGGTAGGTGAGCTTGCCATCACGCTCAAAGGCAGTGATCTCGTCTTGAGATAGCTCTGTGAGATAGTTGGCTACCTGTTTCATCTCCTTGCCGAATATAGGCCCGAGTGCGCGGAAGTTCGGCTTTACACGCTTCACCACCACACCTGAGGCATTGTCGGCAAAGGTGAGCTCCTTGACATTCACCTCTGTCAGGATCATCTCCCGTACATGGTCGATGGCTCTACGTACCTGCTCATCGGATGCTAGGACTAGTATCTTCTGTAGCGGTTGACGTACTTTGACCTCCTTACGACGCCTCAGAGCCAGCACCATGCTGGATACACGCTGGGCGTACTCCATAGCTGTCTCGAGCTCCGGATCGATCAGCGCCTTCTCTGCCACTGGGAAGTCTGCCAGGTGCACACTCCTACCTGTGCCGGTGAGATCTCGATAGATCATATCGGCATAGAAGGGGGCGAAAGGTGCGATGAGGCGCGATGTCTTCTCCAAGCACTCATAGAGCGTCTGGTAGGCTGAGAGCTTGTCTTGCTCCATGCCTCCACCCCAGAAGCGCTTACGGCTCAGTCGTACATACCAGTTGCTCAATTGGTCGTTGATAAAGTCTGAGATGGCTCTCCCTGCCTTAGTAGGCTCGAAGTCATCCAGCATCTCTGTGACGTATTGGATCAGTGAATTGAGCTCCGAGAGGATCCATCGATCCAGCTCCGGTCGCTCCTCAAATGGCACTGCCTCCAGCTCCGGTGTGAAGTGGTCGATATTGGCGTACAGGGCAAAGAAGGAGTAGGTATTGTAGAGGGTTCCGAAAAACTTCCTCTGCACCTCATCCACACCTGCGGGGTCAAACTTAAGGTTGTCCCAAGGTGAGGAGTTGGTGACCATGTACCAACGAAGTGGGTCAGACCCCTTCTCGTCGATCACATCAAAGGGGGCTACGCTATTGCCGAGTCGTTTCGACATCTTATTGCCCTCCTTGTCTAGCACTAGTCCGTTGGAGATGACATTCTTAAATGCCACGCTATCAAAGAGCATGGTACCCAGAGCGTGCAGTGTGAAAAACCAGCCACGCGTCTGGTCGACACCCTCAGCGATGAAGTCAGCCGGATAGTAGCCACGCTCATCGATGAGTGCCTTATTTTCAAATGGATAGTGCAGCTGTGCATAGGGCATTGCTCCGGAGTCAAACCAGACATCAATCAGGTCGCTCTCACGGTAGAGTGGCTCTCCGCCCTCTCCTACCAACACTATCTCATCTACGTATGGGCGGTGTAGCCCTATTTTATCATAGTTCTCCTGCGAGTAGTCACCCACTACAAAGCCCTCCAGTGGGTTGCTCTTCATCATGCCCGCAGCTACAGACTTCTCTATCTCTTGGTAGAGCTCCTCGACCGATCCTATGCACTTCTCTTGCTTGCCGGTCTCATCTCTCCAGATCGGCAGAGGGGTACCCCAGTAGCGGCTGCGGCTGAGGTTCCAGTCCTGGAGGTTCTCTAGCCACTTGCCAAATCGTCCGGTGCCAGTGCTCTCGGGCTTCCACTTGATGGTGGTATTGAGCTCCATCATACGTTCACGGCGGGCGGTACTGCGGATAAACCAGCTGTCAAGTGGATAGTAGAGGATAGGCTTGTCGGTACGCCAGCAGTGTGGGTAGCTGTGCGACTGACGCTCTATGCGAAATGCCTGCCCCCTCTGCTTGAGGATCATCGCCAGCTGTAGGTCTAGCGACTCGTCTTGCGGAGTGAGCTGGTCGTCATACTCGTTCTTCACATACCTCCCAGCAAAGGCTTCGTAAGCCTTGACATCCATGCGGTCACGCACGAAGTCGGGGTCTAGCTGATCGATCTCGAAGTACTTACCCTCAAGGTCTACCATGGGGCGCTCCCGCCCGTCCCTATCTAGTAGCTGTAGAGCTGGCACGCCGGCCTCGGTGGCAGCCTGCTTATCATCAGCGCCAAATGTAGGAGCGATGTGTACGATACCGGTACCATCCTCGGTGGTTACAAAGCTACCGGAGATGACCCTAAAGGCACCCTCGCCCGGATTGACCCATGGGAAGAGTTGTTGATAGCTGATGCCTACGAGCTCACGCCCCTGCCACGATGCTACGATCCTATAGGGTAGCTCTTTACCGGCATTCTTCTTCGGCTCCATTGGTAGCTCATCACCGCCCTTGGCGAAGTAGGAGCTTAGGAGCTCTCTTGCCATGACTACTGTCACTGGTTCTTCGGTGTAGGGGTTGAAGGTCTGCACCGCTACGTACTCCACGTTGGGCGCTACAGCGAGTGCTGTATTGGACGGCAGGGTCCACGGAGTGGTGGTCCAAGCTAGGAAGTACTGCTTGCCATGCTCAGACAGCTCGGAGGGGAGGGTGCCGGTCACCTCAAACATCGTCGTCACGGTCGTGTCGGTGACGTCGCGATAGGTGCCAGGCTGATTGAGCTCGTGTGAGCTTAGCCCCGTACCGGCAGCCGGTGAGTAGGGCTGTATGGTGTATCCCTTGTAGAGCAATCCCTTCTCGTAGAGTTGCTTAAGTAGGTACCACAGCGTCTCTATATACCTATTGTCATAAGTGATGTAGGGGTGCTCCATATCGACCCAGTATCCCATCTTTTGGGTTAGCTCCTCCCACTCAGCGGTGTACTTCATCACCTCTCTCTTGCAGGCTTCATTGTACTCTGCAACAGAGATCTTGGTACCTATGTCCGCCTTGGTAATGCCTAGGCTCTTCTCCACACCGAGCTCCACCGGCAGGCCATGGGTATCCCACCCAGCCTTACGGTCTACGAGATAGCCCTGCATGGTTTTGTATCTACAGAAGAGATCCTTGATAGCACGTGCCATCACGTGGTGGATGCCTGGCTTGCCATTGGCTGAGGGAGGTCCCTCATAAAAGACAAAGCGAGGGGCACCCTCACGCTCATGGAGAGACTGCTCAAATAGTGACTCCTCTTGCCACTGCTTCAGCACCTCTTTGTTTACCTCTGCTAGGTCCAGACCGCTATGCTCTGGAAATCTCTTATCACTCATATATTCTTCTCCTCTCATATAACCAGCTACATCCTACTCGATTAGCTGGAGCGTAAATTGCAGTGCAAAGGTACCATTTTTCTGCACGCTTCGCACCTTATTTCCCTTTTTGAGACGGTGATAAGTTATTTCCCGCTCACCCTGCCCTCATTACTTCAGGGTGCGGAAGACGACGATCAATATGATCGGGATGCCCATTAGAGCTGTGACGGCATTGATAGGGATGGTGAAGAGCTTTGCGAGCAGGTCTGCAAACATCATGAGGCAAGCGCCTATGAGTGCTGTAGCGGGTAGGAGTACCCGATGATCAGCGGTGCGAAAGAGAGCCCGTGCTACATGCGGTGTGGCTAGCCCTACAAAGCCGATAGGCCCGCACAGCACCGTTGCCGTCCCCGCCATCAGGGTGGTAGCGCCAAACACGAGAGTGCGGGTACGCTTGACATTGAGTCCCATACTGGTTGCCTGCTCCTCACCCAGGAGCAGGAGATTGAGTGGCTTCATGCAAAGGATGGCTAAAAGAATCCCCACGAGCAATATAGGCACCATCAGACCTAGCTGTGCCTGTGTGACACCGCTCAAGGAGCCAAGGCTCCAGAGGGTGTATAGCTTCAGCTGCTCTGCGGAGGAGAAGTATTGCAGTATCTGGATCACGGCTGAGGTGATGTAGCTGATCATCACGCCGATGATGAGGATCCCAAAGATATTGCTCACACGCCTACTCAGTCCGAGCACCAGTGCTAGTACCACCAGTGCCCCGATCCATCCTGCCCCGATCATGCCTATATCGATGAGGTGCACACTCGCACCCACACCTCCCATCAGTGGGACTCCCAGCACAAAGAGAGCTACACCTAGGCTGGTGCCAGAGCTAACTCCCAATATGTATGGATCTGCCAAGGGGTTTTGAAAGATGGTCTGCATCATCAGCCCGCACAGAGGTAGCACGATCCCTATCATCAGGGCAACCACCATGCGATTGAGTCGCAGTCTGAGGATCGTGGGCAGCATGTTGCCATCATCCACGCCTCTCAGAGCACGCGCGATCTCACTCGGAGTGTAGGCGACATCACCTACCAGTAAATTGGCAACGACTAAGAGCAGCAGTAAGATAGCTAGCCCTAGATAGAACCATCGGTAGGAGTGCTTGTGTGATCTGTAGCGAGCGGACCCGGTCATTGCACCTCTATCTTGTGGTAATAGTAGAGCTCGTGGTCGATCAGCTCCGGATGAAAGATACTGACCAGGTCGGCTAGGATCACCTCTGGGTGCATCACTCCGCTCTCCCAATAGTCAGAGCCACCAGCGGGGGTGGTACGAGCATTGTTGTTGTAGATATGATCCTCCCTAATGGGGCGTACCTGAGCCTTGTGCTCTCGGATCTTGGCTGGGAGGTCTCCATATCCCCTTGCCTGCCCCGGATGAAGCCAGAAGGCGGCTTCGGAGAGATAGAGCAATGCCTGCTCCATGCCTATGGTCTTCGTCTCCCCACGTGCAGTCCCCCCAGTGATAGGTGTGGCTCCGGCATCCTCGAAGATCCGAACGATATAACTATTGCTTGTGGGCAAAAACCAAGCATCATTCCAGGGCATATTGAGCATCACCTTGGGCTTCTGCTCATCTGAGAGCCCTTGTGTGAGCGCCATTGTCGCGAGATACCTTTGCTCCACCTCCTCAAACGCCTCCACTGCCTTCTCTCGTAGGTCAAATAGCTCTGCCAGCACCATCACCCACTCAGCACGACCAAGGGGGTCCTCCTCTAGGTACTCCCCCATATAGAGGTAGGGGATCCCTAGCTCCTCGAGGTGGCTAGTCAGACCACCCTCAGCATCATCTACGCCGTAGCAAAGCACCAAGTCGGGCTGTGTGGCAAGGAGCTGTTCGTACTGCATGGTCGGACCCAGATCCACCACGCCATGGCTAGGGTCGGTGACGAAGTCGTTCGTGATGTACTGCTTACCACTCACTGCGACGACCCGCTCCACCTCTCCTAGAAAGTCGAGCATTCCCACATAACTCGAAGAGAGCGCCACGATACGCCGAGGGTCACTCGGTATCACCTGACCCGTGAAGCCCACCGGAGCCTTCTCGCCATTGCGCTCGACAAAAGCATCCATGCTCACACCCTCACTCCCCTGCCAGGGGTTAGTGATCCGGATCACCGTACTCTCCATTCCCTCAATACTATATATAGCAAAGCCCGGAGAGTAGTCCGAAAGATAAGAGGGGGTAAGAAGCTCCTCGTACGACCGCTTCTCCGCACCACAAGAGATAAGGAGAGGAGCCAAGAGCAGTAGAGCAAAAATGCGGCAAGAATAGATGAATATATGTGATGAACTACCTTTCATAACAATTTATTGGTCATATAAATCTTTGCCAAAGTTAATCATTTTACCAAAGTTGCCACAGCAAGGCACCACCTCCACCCCTAGACAACGCCCGACGATCGTCGGATGTCGCACCCGCCCGAGATTGGTTTGTGTAAATTCAATAGATAGAGGTGCGAAAAATCGGAGTTCGGAACCTCGGTAAATTTTAGTTGGGAACTTCGACTTGCCTAAGTTCCGAACTTCGATGCATCTAAGTTCCCAACTTAGATTTTTTAAGTTCGGGTGTCGTGTTGCGCCTACTCTAGAT
>JAUNLH010000003.1 GCA_030532365.1 Porphyromonas sp. | reverse complement strand
CGCATGACATTTACCACCTCATTCGTAGACCTATCCAACCAACCATAAGAGAAACCATACCGCAGACAATCTACTGAGGAGGGTGCTTTGTAGCATCCTCCTCTTCTTTGTCATCGCTGTACTCATACATTCGATGTGCCCTTAGGTACTCCTCAGTTTCTTTAATAGCCTCCTTAATAGCGAAGTCAATTGCCTCTTTGTAGGTATCGAAGCTATTAACAAACTCTACATTGCCTTCTTGTGTGTTCGCTTTTCTATCCATACTGCAAACCTGCACAAAACAAAAAAAGAGAGGTGTGCGTGCCTCTCTACAGAAACCAATCGTTTTACTTCTTAAATGTTAAAACAAGAACCAATCGTTTTACTCCCACGAACATTTCGTTTTGCGATTATAATTACTACTCTGTTGAACCGGAGAATGTTTTTGAGGTATAAAATACAACCGCCCCAATACGGAGTACTGAGGCGGGGGACGGTTCTTAGCCTTGCGGCCGAGACCCTTTAGTACTAGCAAAAGTAATAACAATATACGATATAACGAAATGGACATCACTCAGTTTGTGAAAACATTCCCAGACAAACTGGAAGTGCTTCAGCAGTTCGTTGAGGATAATGACCTTAAGGATATAATGGGGTAGAGACAGTCAATCATTTCAGGGAAGAGTGCCAGCCATTCGCTGGATAGACCTCAATACAGGGCAGTTAGAAGTCCCCTTTTCTGACAATAAGCGACCTCCTATCGCTTATCCTTGTGTACTTATTGATATATCAGTAGATAGGGCAACAGCCGTAACAGACACTCTACAGGAGTGCCAAGGCACAATAACCCTAACCATTGCTGATAACCTTTCCTCACGCACAAGTGCCTCCTACCTAATTAGGTCTAAGTCACTATGTGCGGCGGATAAGGAAAGATGAATGGCTCGTTGTTATGTGGCTCTTAGAGTGTCTCGATGCCTTGTGTAAGTACGCGTGTATCGCTTGAGATACCGCCAGTAACTTCGATATGCTCCTTGTAGCTTGAGCCTACTTCAATTTGTTTTTGGGAGATGAGAAATCCGCCATTCTTCTCACCGTCAACTACGTAGACGAAGTAATTATTGCCTGTCTTTTGGACGGCAGAAGTGGGTAGCCCTAATGCCTCTTTATGGCTTATGATGATCTTGGCTTCTACAAAGCTCTCATTTACAAGTCGGTGCTTGTCTTGGTCGGTGATCTGAGCAATACAGTCGATAGACTTTGTCTCTGGATTGATAGCTCTGCCAACTGTTACTAGCGTAGCGGTCATCTCTTCCTCTGTATTGCTGCTCAGTGCGAATCGCACCTCCTGTCCAGTGGATAGTTTGGAGACGTCTCTGTCAAATACCGATAATTGTAGCTGGAGCTTGTCTACATCTACTATTTGGGCAATCTGGTAAGCAAGCTCTATGTATTGACCCACTACTGCACCACTCCCTGTGATATATCCTGAGATCGGTGCTACTACTGGGAAGGCTGTGTACATCTTTCCCTCTTCGATATTTTGAGGATTTATGTTAAGTGCTCGGATACGGGCCTTCAGAGCATTGTAGCTTGCAAGGGTTGACTTATAGATGCTTTCGCTTGAGATGTAGTCTTTTTTCGCTCCAATATTTTCCTCTTGAAGCATCTTCATGCGCTCATAGTCCAACTTTGCCTTCTCGAAGAGTGAAGCAGCTTCGGCATACTCTTGTTGGAGTTGGAAGAACTCATTGCCAGTGACTGTGCACAGAGTTTGCCCCCTCCTCACACTGTCTCCTAGCTTGAATAGGACACTCTCTATTGCTCCAGCTATAGGAGTACTCACCTTAGCATTGGCATTGGCGGGAGCAGTAAGGTAGCCACGGCAGCTCACCTCCTCAGCGAAGATATAGGTTTGGGGTGTCCCAATAGTCATGCCACTACTCTCGAAGTGGGTTTTGGTGATCTCAAGCTGTTCTTGATCTTCGCTGGTTTCTTCCTGACTCTCCTTCTTGCCACATCCGCTTAGTAGGAGTGAGAGTGTGATGAAGAGTAGTGTATACTTAGTTAGTTTCATGATGTTTATTATTCTATGTTTTCTTCGTCAAAGGTGAGATAATTGATGTCAAGTGCGATCTGGTTGTATCGGAGAATAGCTTCGTAGTAGTCTAGGGTGAGATTGAGAGCGTTCTCCATGCTAATGACCATCTCGTAGAAGTTGATCTCACCTACCTGATAGCTTCTCATAGCAGAGTGTAGTATCTCTTCGCTGAGGTTTTTCCCCGTAGAGGTGTAAAACTCTATGATCTTTTGATATCGTTGTAGTTCGTTTAACAGTCGCTGCCTTTTGATTGAAAGATTGATATGCTGGTTTTGCATCATCATTTCTTGGATGTTTGCCGAAATTTTATAAGCTTTTGACTTAGAGGTCTGTCCACCCCAAATAAGTGGGATGCCAAGGGTTACTTGGAATCCGTGGTATGGTTGATTTGGTTCAAATCGATTGTTGCCATAGAAGTACTCAAGGGAGATCTCAGGGAGTAGGCGATGCATCTCCACTTTGGCGCCTTGTTGCATGTATTGGGTCCTCAGCTGGTATTGTCTCATCTGGGGCAGGCTGTCAATGGCAAACTCGTCGAATAATGGTATCATCAGTAGTGGCTCCTTAGAGATGTCAAATGGCTCTTCGCTCTGGACTAGGGCTTGCAACATCCCATAGGTATTCGATATCTCATCTGCGATCTTGCTGAGCTCAAGTGTTACGCGCTCTTTTTTTGCGACCACATTCAGCTGGTCAAGGTTACTGATGTCACCAAGTCGATATTGGGTAGTTGCCATTGCTCCGAGCTGCTGGTAGAGACTATCCAGTTTGGTATAGTAGCCCTCCTTCTCCCGTAAGAACTGTAATTTGTAGTAGTTTGTGGAGATTTCTTTCTTGATCTTGTATGTCTGCCACTGTAGGTCTAGCTCTGCGATAGAGGTCTCAATGTGGTTCATCTTGCCAATGATACTGTATACTGTCGGGAAGGCAAAGCTTTGCTCAACACCTATGACTTGCAGTGGGTGCCCATTCTCGCTCATATTGGCTTGGTCGTGTCCGTAATAGATTTTTGTCGGTTCAATCCCGATCAGTGGAGTGGTAACCGCTTGTCTCTGGGCGATCTTCAGTTGGTATGCCTTTAGCTGCTTATTATTATCCAGTGCAGTCTGTATGCACTGGTCGAGGCTTAGGATCTTAACCTCTTGAGACTGAAGTGAGAGTGGAAAGAGTAGAAGCAATGAGATGATGAAGTTTTTTGACTTGAAAGCCCTGATAATCTTGTACTTAAGTCCCTCATCATCGTGAAATAGCTTGAAGAGTAATGGTAATACAATCATCGTCAGTAGCGTGGATGTAATCAACCCTCCAATCACTACCGTTGATAGAGGACGTTGTACCTCGGCTCCAGCCCCTGTGGAGACTGCCATCGGTAGGAAACCCATTGCCGCTGAGGCTGCCGTGAGCATGACTGGGCGAAGTCTGTCGGTGGTGCCATGCATGATGAGATGATCTAGATCAGGCTCTGCTTGCTCTGCCATTAGATGTTTCAAGTGTTCAATCAAGACAATCCCATTGAGTACTGCAATACCAAAGAGTGCAATAAATCCTACTCCTGCCGATATGCTAAAGGGCATTCCTCTGAGCCAGAGTGCTATAATTCCTCCAACCACTGATAGCGGCACAGCTGTGAATATTAAGATTGTGTCTTTCATAGACTTAAAGGCGAAATGTAGGAAGATGAATATCAATGCCAGTGCTATGGGTACAGCAAAGATAAGGCGACGAGTGGCATTCTGGAGGTTCTCAAACTGCCCGCCGTAGACAATGTAGGTCCCTGGTTTCAATGTTACCCTCTGATCAACTTCGCTCTGGATATCTCTTACTACAGATTGTAGGTCACGGTTGCGTACGTTGACACTTACTGCGACCATACGATGAGTGTTCTCACGGCTGATCTTAGCAGGACCTTCGGCATAATCAATATCAGCTAACTCCATGAGCGGTACCTGCTGTCCACTTGGGAGTGCAACAGGTAGATGACGTATGTTTTCGATATCACGCCTGTAATCCTCATGAAACCTTACGACAAGGTCAAACCTCCGTTCACCCTCAAAGACGCTCCCCACTGCCTCACCACCAAAGGCTGTGGAGAGGTATTGGTTGAGATCCTTTATGTCTATCCCATACTGAGCTATCTTGGCGCGGTTGTAGATGACATTCATCTGGGGCAGTCCCGTGGTCTTCTCCATGATCACATCGCCAGCCCCTGGTATCTGCTCGATCAGAGATTTGATCTCCTCTGCTTTTTGGCTGAGGTAGTCTAAATCATCACCAAATATCTTTACTGCGATATCTGCACGTACGCCTGTGATCAACTCATTAAAGCGCATCTCTATTGGCTGGGTAAACTCGTAGTCTACACCGGGTATTACCATCAATGCTTTCTTGATTTCGTTGGCCAGATCTTCCTTGTTCTTGGCTGTGATCCATTCCCTCTTTGGCTTGAGCCGAATGATCATATCTATCTCCTCCATCGACATTGGGTCGGTGGGCACCTCTGCAGCACCGATACGACATACCACCTTGTCTATCTCTGGAAACTCTTGCATCAGTATCTGCTCCATCTGTGTGGTCATTTCAATGGTCTTGGAGAGAGAGGTACCTGTCTTGAGGACAGGTTGGATCACGAAGTCCCCTTCGTCTAGTGTAGGTATGAACTCTCCACCCATCTTGCTAAAGATTACGCCTGATAATATAAGAGAAGCTAACGAAAGGCTGAGTACTACGGTCTTATGATTAAGAGACCAGCGAAGGACAGGTCTATAGGTACTATGTGCAAAAGTGAGGATGTGGTCAGAGAAAGTCTTCTTCTGAACATCAACAGGCCGAAGTACCATCGAAGAGATCACTGGTAGCCATGTGAGACAGAAGATCATCGCACCCAGTATTGCGAAGCTAAATGCAAGTGCCATAGGGCGGAACATCTTGCCCTCTACACCTTGAAGCGAAAGGATAGGAATAAAGACAATCAGAATGATCACTTGCCCAAAGATAGCTGACTTCATCATCGATGTTGCGCTCTCCTTTGTGATCGAGTCAGTGATCTTTTGTCGGTGTTCAAGTGAGCTACTCTCAAGCGAGATCCTTGAGCTAGTCAGCCGTACCACAATATACTCCACTATAATGACCGCCCCATCAATGATAATACCGAAATCAAGAGCCCCCAAGCTCATCAGATTGGCATCAATACCAAAGATAAACATCATCGAAAGAGTGAAGAGCAACGCCAGTGGTATCATCGAGGCGATCACTACTGCTGATCGAATATTGCCTAGAAGTAGCCAGACTACAAAGAAGACAATGATCGAGCCGAAGAGGAGGTTCTCAAAAACTGTCATACTGGTCTTATTGATCAGCTCACTGCGCTCCAGCATTGTATTGATATACACTCCTTCAGGCAGAGATCTCTGCACCTCGTCGACTCGCTCTTTGACGGTGCGTATAACTTTCTTTGAGTCAGCACCCTTGAGCATCATGATCTGTCCTAGTACCTTCTCTCCCTCTCCATTGGAAGTGATGGCACCAAAACGATTGGCGTAGCCGTACTTAACTTGTGCCACATCACGGACGAGTATCGGCAGACCATTTTTGTTTTTTACCACTACCCGCTCTATGTCCTCTAGCGACTTGATTTGTCCATCTCCTCGGATGAAGTAGCTCTCAGCTCCTTTCTCAATATAGGCACCTCCAGAGATGCTGTTATTGGCCTCTAAGGCATTGTAAACGTCAACTACAGTGATCCCGAGAGCTTGCATTCTTATGGGATCAATAGCTACCTCGTACTGCTTGAGATAGCCACCCCAGCTATTTACTTCTACGACTCCCTCTATCCCAGAGAGTTGTCGACGCACGATCCAGTCTTGAATGGTGCGTAGATCCATGGCTGAATAGCGGTCTTCGTATCCAGGTTTTGTATCTAGAGTGTATTGGTAGATTTCTCCTAGTCCAGTGGTGATTGGACCCAGCTCAGGTGTCCCAAAACCATCTGGGATATTTGCCGAAGCACTCTTGAGCTTTTCTTCGATCAGAGTGCGTGGTAGGTAGGTTCCCATGCTCTCCTTGAAGACAATGGTAACTACGGACAGTCCGAATTTGGAGACAGATCGTATCTCAACGACTCCAGGGAGATTAGCCATCTCTAGCTCTATTGGGGCGGTGATGAATTGCTCTATCTCTTGCGTTGAGAGATTTGTAGAAGTGGTGATGACCTGAACCTGATTGTTTGTAATATCGGGGACCGATCCTACAGGGATGTTAAAAATAGCATAAACCCCAAAGCCCACTACTGTGAGCGTGAAGAGTATTACTATCAGCTTGTTCTTAAGACTAAAGTCAATAATCTTCTCCAGCATCTTGTATCCTCTGTGATGTTATGTATTCTGAACACCTTCTAACATAAAAAGTAAAAGTGTGTCTTATCCTATGTTTTTTATCTCTATTGCAAAAGTAGCTAATTGTGCTATCCCATACAATAATTTTCTTAAATACTTTATCTCCTTCTATGGGATGTCCCTAATTTATTATTAAAAAGAGGGTTTAAGGTTGTGCCCCAGTGTGGAGTATGGTTATGTATTTAGTTTTCATAAATGTGAGAGAAATTGAGGTGGTAATTGGTATCTTTGTGGGCGAGTTAAAAAGAGATTTTAAAATTATAAATGAAAATGGCACAGTATCTGAGCACGGACAAGAAGAAAATCACCGCAACCCGCTATACAGCAATGAAAGCAAGCGGTGAAAAGATCACTATGGTGACTGCATACGACTACACGATGGCAAAGCTCATAGACATGGGCGGAGTAGATTCGATATTAGTAGGAGATTCGGCTAGCAATGTAATGATTGGAAATGCTACAACTCTCCCGATCACGCTTGATCAGATGATTTATCATGCTCGCTGTGTCGCCAATGGTGTTAAGTACGCCTTTGTGATCGCAGATATGCCCTTTGGTACTATCAATAGTGACGTCAATGCTTCGTTGCATGCTGCTATTAGGATGATGAAAGAGAGTGGTGTAGATGCCATTAAGATAGAAGGTGGCGCTCCCATTCGTCCTGCCCTTGAGGCAATCATCTCTGCCGGTATCCCAGTAGTCGGTCATCTAGGGCTCACACCACAGTCTGTGCACCAACTGGGAGGGTATGGTGTACAGGCGAGAGAGGAAAAGGAGGCTGAGCAGCTGTTGAAGGATGGTAAGATGCTCGAAGAGGTGGGCTGTACAGCGCTGGTGCTTGAGAAGATACCAGCCGGTCTTGCATCACAACTCTCCAAGGAGCTCTCTATTCCTACCATCGGCATAGGTGCAGGCAGTGGTACAGATGGGCAAGTGCTGGTGGGGCAAGATATGCTTGGTATGACCCAGGGTTTTAAGCCAAAGTTTTTGCGCCACTTTGCTCAGGTGGGTGATGTAATCATCTCTGCTACAGAGGAGTATTGTCGTCAGGTAAAGGAGGGGCTCTTCCCATCTGAAGAGGAGAGCTATAACTGATATACTCCTCTCTATTATCTTGTGTCTTAATACCTTGTGTGCGATGAATGTATATTACGATACCATCCCTGAGTTTCTGGAGTGGCTGTGGCAGCAAGATCTGACGATGTCGCTTGACTACTTGGGTACTCTGGCCTTTGCTATCTCTGGCATTAGGCTAGCCTCGGGTATGAAGATAGACTGGTTAGGAGCCTACTTGATTGGTGTCTTTACAGCAGTGGGCGGAGGTACCATACGCGACTTGCTCCTTGGCTTGACCCCCTTTTGGATGGAGACCCCAGCGTATGTTATCCTGACCTTACTTGCCTTCTTGATCGTGGTGATGTTTAGTAAACAGCTGATTCGCATCAATGAACAAGTGTTCTTGTTTGATACTATAGGACTAGGGCTCTTCACAGTTGTTGGGATAGAGAGGACTTTGGTTCTGGGCTTCCCTTTCTGGGTTGCCATCATCATGGGCACCATTACCGGCGCTTTTGGAGGTGTGCTGAGGGATATTAGTCTGAGTGTCATCCCTCTTATCTTTCGAAAAGATATCTATGCGCTAGCCTGCGTCATCGGAGGTCTGGTATATGGAGCTTTGATGTTGCTAGGCTTGGAGAGTACGTTGATCCAGGTGATATCGGTAATCGCGGTAGTAGCTACGCGCTTTCTCGCTGTGCGTTACAATTGGAAGCTCCCTATTCTAAAGGGAGATGATTCATGATGGAGGCAGGTGGCTCCTCTCTCTTAAGTGCCTCAGCCATAAAGTCCATATAGGGAGCAACATGGCGGAAGTATTGTAAGTACCCCTTGCAGAGGTAGTTGAGTCCAGGTTCGCCGTATTCGTCGTTGATAAATCTGTTTTTGGGGCATTCTCCCCAGCAGGCAAAGAGGTACTCGCACTCATGGCATTGTCTTGGGAGTGTGTTGTACTTATCTAGCCCAAACGCTTCTTGCTCAGGGCTATGTGCCATTTGTATGATTGTTTTATTCCTTATATTTCCAAGTCGATACTCGGGGAATACAAAGTGATCACAGCTGTATAGATCTCCATTATGCTCAAGTGCCAGTGCATGACCACAATACTTGTCCAGTGTGCAAAGTCCAGGTTGTACACCAACCCAATTGGCTAGAGTACAGTCGAATAGTTGGATAAAGTAATTTCCTACATCATTTTGCACCCACTCGTCAAATAGAGAGACTAGAAAACTACCCCAGGACTCGGCAGAAATTGAGTTGGAACTTAGCTCTGACGAAGTTCCGGTGTAACGATGAGCTAAGTACCCATCTGAGAGGCGCTCGACTATGGGTGTAAACTGGAGGTAGTGGCAATCAATCTCTTTGAAGAAGTTGTAAAACTCCAACGGCTCTTGTACATTAAGGTTATTGATGACAGCCATGGCATTGTACTCTATCTCATACTTCTTCAGTAGCTCAATCCCCCGCATCACTTTTTGGAAGGTTGGAGCTCCACCAGCCATTTTCCTGTAGGTATTGTGGATCCTTTCTGGGCCATCGATTGAGATCCCTACGAGGAAGTTATTTTCCTTAAGGAAGCGGCACCACTCGTCATTCAGCAGCGTCCCATTGGTCTGAATAGAGTTTGAGATGATCCGACCTCTTGCATGCTTCTTCTGAAGCTCTAAAGCCCTCTGGTAGAATCGTATAGGGCGGAGCATGGGCTCTCCCCCATGCCATGTGAATAAGACCTCTGGCGTTGTCTGTGCCTCTATGTACTTATCAATGAAAAGCTCGAGCAAGTCGAAGTCCATCAAAGAGTTACGGCTGACACCCTCGAGTATCTCACTCTTCTCTAAATAGTAGCAGTAGTCGCACCTGAGGTTGCACCGTGCTCCCACGGGCTTTGCCAGGACATATAGTGGCCTGGCGAACGGAAATCCTACACTTGTCGCCATCCTATCTCTTTGTGTTTTAGCGAAGAAGTAATACCTCTCCCTCCTCTATGTTGTAGTCTGGAGAGAGATGGTTGATCTTATAGAGGTTTTGCAGCTGGATACCGTACTTTTGAGCGATTTCATGGATCGACTCACCTATCTGCACCGTATGCTGGTAGTGAGGTGGTTGAGCCCTCTTTAGCTTCTTCTGTAGATAAACGATATCACCAGCGGAGAGTGGGTATCCCTCTGGGAAGTCGTTGTATCTCAGCAACTTCTTCTCTGAGATCCCAACGTCCCGAGAGATGCTAGCAAGGTCATCTCCTTGGAGAGCAATGATATACAGCAAACCGTAACTCTTGAAGATTTCTCGCTCACCTGTGGGCTGAGCCACTTGAGACTGAGGGGGAACCTTGCGCTCTTTTGGGGTGTTGGTCGTGGCGACTCCCCGCTTAGGTTGCTTAGGCTGGTCATAAGCATAGAGGCGCCCTGGGTTGTTATCATCGATGAGATAGAGCCTGTAATCCTCTATGATCTTTATCAGCTTATTGGCGTAGCCCTTGTCCGTAGCATACCCGGCTCTTTGTAGACCTCTTGCCCAACCTTTGTAATCAGTAGGAGCTAACTTGAATAGATCTCTGTACCGTGCTTGTTGGAGAAATTGTGCGTGGTCTTCATAGGAGCTAGCAGGGTCTGAGTAGACCCGAAAGCACTCATTTGGTTGGTCGTCCGAATGATATATTTTGCCACCTCTCCAGCTGCTGTGGCACTTGATCCCGAAGTGATTATTGGCTTGGGTAGCAAGACGACTATTACCGGCATTACTCTCTAGCAGACCTTGTGCTAACGTTATGCTTGCAGGGATGCCGTATTTGTTCTGATTGTATAGAGCTATCTGGGCGTAGCGCTCAATGTATTGATTGTATGTAGTATTGGTACGTGCTGCTGGAACTCTTTGACTTCCAGTTGGAACTGCTTTCTTGCTACTCCCGCAGCTAGAGAGTACTGCGATTAGGCACAGCACTAGTAAGAGGTTCGTTTTTTTCATAGCTGTTCTACTCTAAGCTCTATCAGCCCATTATCGTTCATGTGAGCCACAGGGATGCTCTGCATGATGCTTTCAGTAAGGCATAGTCTGAGCGAGTCTTGCTTCCCTGCTTTCACAAGTCGCTGGTAGTGCTCGGAGTTCATGATGTACTCCTCTAGATGTCCTTTGTGTTCTTGCCACAGCTCGATCACCATCTTTGTGGCGTCACCCGTAGGTATGTGAGTACCACTCAGTGCGTCAGCGAGGGCTCCAGCAAAGAGGGCATCTTCGATACAGATGCGTCCTTTCCATCCAGCACATACTGCAAGGATATCATGACCCTCACAGCGCTGAGCGAGCGCCTTTAGGTTCACGAACCCACCCACAAGTACTGTGTGCCCATGCCGCATGCAGTATTGTATGCTCCGGGTGCCGTTCGTGGTGGTAAAGTATATCTCTTTACCCCCTATCGCTTCTCTGCTGTACTCCAGTGGGTCGTTGCCTAGTTGAGCAAAATCACAACGATTGACATTACGCTCGGCACCAACCAGCATGCCCATCTCAGCATAATGCTTGGCCTCCTCTACATGCTCCAGCGGATAGATCGCTCTAGCTCCATTCTCGAACGCTGTCACCACTGTTGTCGATGCGCGTAAAATGTCTACTACCACACAGGTGCTGGGGGTATCGCTGTAGGCAGATATTAGCTCAGGTGAGAGTACGGCAGAAATTGTCTTCATAAAGATTCTATCAGCCTTCGGATTTTATCTTCATCCGTGGTATGGTGGTCAAACTCGCTCACAGTGACTGTATCACCGCCGATGTTGGCTTGTTTGTACTTCATCAGGCTAGTAGTGGTACTTTGCAAGGTGCCATGCAGTTCAGAGACCCCTGTCTTCTCAATGAGCCACTTGGCGTTGTCCGGTCGTACACCACTGCCTGCCATGATGATGATCCTCCCGTCTGCATGTCGTACCATCTCTGCGATCATGTGAGCACCTTCGATTGCCGTGGGCATGCCGCCTGAAGTAAGGATACGAGCAAAGCCGAGAGCAATTGCGTCGTCTACTGCCTTTAGGAGGTATTTCGTACGGTCTATGGCACGATGCAATGTCACTGGTCTCCCTTGCGCAGCTTCTATGAGGCGACGATTTGCTTCCATGTCTAGCTCTCCCTCCTCATTGAGAACGCCTGTTGCAAAGCCATCTGCCCCAAGGTCTACGAGAGATCTTATCTCTTCTTCCATGGTGAGTAGCTCCACCTCTCTGTATAGGAAATCCCCAGAGCGAGGGCGGATGATGGGGAAGATAGGGATCGCTACCATCTGCTTGGCTATCTTGACTGTGCCATACGAAGGGGTCGTCCCTCCCTCAGTGAGTGCAGCACATAATTCTATCCTACCAGCGCCACCACGCTCAGCTGCAATACAGGAAGCTACAGAGCCGGCACAATTTTCAAATATCACTTTGCGTCTCATAATATCTCATTGAGTGAGGTAAATGTGATCTGATCCATTGTGGCATCCGCTGTGATCGATGGATGGTGTATGGTGATCGTCCGCATGGTATGGGGTAGGAGATCGAAGTAGTTGTCGCTATACCTCGCACCCTGCCATTCTGGAGTGCCTATGAATAATCCATATATCAAGAAGCGGCTTGAGATCGTAAGACTTACTTTGCCTTCCTCAGCACGGAAGCTATGAACCATTGGCTTACAACGCGTTAATTGCATCTCTTTTGGCTTGGTAGGATAGTAGAGCTGCGATGCTAGTATTCTACCTTTCTTGTCCTTCAAATAGAGCTCTACAAACGATTGAGGATAAAGCAGTTTGGACTTGGGTAGAGAGACAATTTGCTCTGAGAAAGGGGCATGACCGATGTCTGCCGTGTATTTCTCTCGCAATAGCTCTTGACCATTGAAAGTCCTTCCCACCATCTCAATAGTCAGCTCCCCAGAGTGTGCTATGTTATCAGACGCAATCCATAGCGACAGCCCTCCATCAGGCTGCTCTACCAGATCTATGATGTATGGTGCGTATGCCCGCTTTACCTCGTACTGCAATGCCTTGTAGTTACCCCAATAGTCTATGCTAGACCAGCTTACGGTAGGCCACACGTCATTGAGTTGCCAGTACAGGCTCCCCATGTTGAGAGGGTAGGCGCGACGTAGGGCACGAATCGCATATCCCATTCCTCTACCATGAAGTAACTGTCCCACATAGACATAGTCAGAAAATTTGCTCGGCACGGGGTAGTTACGCTCCATGTAGTCAGAGATACGCTGGTTCCCGATGAAAGAGCGTTGACGGTGCTTCAGTATTGGGCTCTCAATCGTCAGAGTATCGAGATCATAGCCGGGAGCAAAGGTCTGTATGGTTTTCATCTCGGGGAAGGATTGAAAGCCATACTCACTAGCAAATCGCCCCGGGTTGATGTCAAACTCTGTGAAGTCTTTGCCACCGAACCATACGCGCCAGTTGTGACTATCACTTGATAGAAAGCTCTCCGGGATACCCCAGTTAGAGTCGTACGGTGATCCGTGCATGTACTGTACATGAGGGCTAATCTCTGCAACCAGATTAGGTAACAGACGGTGGAAAAAGCTGTCGTAGTCCTCAAACATCTTTTGCCAGACCTCGTCGGAGTAGCCATATTTCTCTTTCCAGCCCCAGTGTTTAAGTCCCTCAAGCACCTCATTGTTACCACATAAGAAAGCCAGTGACGGGTGATTGCGGATTCTCCCTATCTGATCTCTCACTTCGGCTGATACGTTGGCACGAAACTCGGGATCATTAGGGTAGGTGGTACATGCAAATGGGAAATCTTGCCAAATAAGTATCCCATACTTGTCAGCTAGGCTATAAAACTCCTCTGTCTCATAGGTGCCACCACCCCAGACTCGGAGCATGTTGAAATGCGCTGGGACTAGATCGTCTCTAAATAGTTGCTCTAGCGTCTTGCCTCCACCGCCAAATCTTCGATCGTGGGGTAAGTAGTTGGCACCCTTGACATAAAGCGGTTTGTTATTGACCATGAAGGTAAAAGATCTACCATACGAGTCTTCCTCTTGTAGGAGTCGTACCTCCCTGATGCCAAAGTGTGTCTCTCGTTCTTCTTTGTACCCCGGTCCTGAGAGCGTGCAGATGAGTGTGTACAACGGCTGACTTCCCCATCCATTGGGCATCCATAGCTGAGGGTCTTTGACCTCTGCTGTTATGGTATAGTCTGTCGTCTCATTTAAGTCTCCCACAGTGCTCTTCTTAGCGATCAGTCGCCCCTTTGGATCTCGCAGGGTGAGGGTTAAGATGTCCTCCTCTGCTACCTTCCTGCCTGTTGCTAGCTTCACTCTAGTGCTAGCGAAGATTGTTGCTTGCTGAGCGCTGCCATTGTCGCTCCACTCTATTTCAGTGCGGATGTACTCCGAAGACAGCATTGCCTCTCCCCCCATCCGATAGAGCACAGGGGCGCTTCCCATTCCCATCGAAATCATCCTAGGGCCCCAGTCCCATCCGAAATGGTAGGGACTCTTCCTCACAAATGGGCTGTATTTTATATCATTCCGGTCATTATCAGCGGGATAGTTAAACCCAGTGGCAAGGTACTGTTCGTGGGCGACCTTTGTAGGCGAGAGGAAGCGGATAACGAGATGATTTTCGCCCTCCCTAAGGAACTCCTTGACGCTAAAGTCGTAAGAGCGAAAGAGGTTCTCCGTCGTGCCTACGATTGCTCCATTGAGGTAGATCTCGCTATAGGTGTCGACCCACTCCATCAAGAGCCTATAGTCCTTAGCTCCTTCTATCTCCCGTCCAGTTAGTGAGAAGTGGGTACTGTATAACCAGTTCCTGTCGTTAACCCACTGGACGCTATCCTCATTACCACCGATAAAGTGGTGGGGGATGATGCCTTCTCTTATCAGATCAGACTGCAATACTCCTGGCACAGTAGCTGACAGATAGTTGTCACTCCCCTCTTCAACTAATTGGAAATCATCTAGGACGATCTTTTGCTGGGCAAATGACTGCCATCCTCCTGAGATGAAGATCACCAAAATGGGAAGGATCAATAAAACTTTATGCTTCAACCTTTTATGGCACTTCATCTGACGATTGGCTTCACATTGATATGGAGTTCATCGAGTTGCGCTTCATCTAGTAGCGAGGGGGCATCGATCATCACGTCTCTTCCTGACGTGTTTTTGGGGAATGCAATGGTGTCGCGTATGCTGTTGAGCCCAGCGAAGAGAGAAACCCACCGGTCAAAGCCGTAGGCGATGCCACCGTGGGGAGGTGCACCAAAACGGAATGCGTTGGTCAAGAAGCCAAACTGCTCCTGTGCCCTCTCTGGGGTAAAGCCAAGGAGATCAAACATCTTTTTCTGTAACTCACTGTCATGTATACGGATAGATCCTCCACCAACCTCTACGCCATTGATGATCATGTCGTAGGCATTAGCACGTGCTTCGCCAGGATTAGTCTCTAGCAGTGGAATATCCTCTTCCTTAGGAGAGGTAAATGGATGGTGCATGGCAAAGAAGCGTTGCTCCTCCTCGTCCCACTCTAGCAGAGGGAAGTCTACTACCCAGAGACAGGCGAACTTACTATCATCCATAAGCCCCTCATCTCTAGCAACTTTAAGCCTGAGAGCGCCAAGTTGCTTTCTGGTCTTCATGATATCGTCACCACTGAGGATCAGTATCAGGTCCTCGGGCTCTGCTAGCATGCTTTTAGCAAGCTCCTGTAGCTTTTCTTGCGAGTAAAACTTATCGACACTACTCTTTACCTCGCCATCACCCTGTACTCGAGCATATACCATACCCTTAGCTCCTACCTGAGGAGTTTTTACGTAGTCTGTCAGAGCGTCCAGTTGGCGCCTTGTGTAGGAGGCTGCTCCCTTCACACAGATACCACCAATATAAGCGGCTTCATCAAAGACCTTAAAGCCTTCTCCCTTAAGCACATCCATAAGCTCAACAAAGCGCATGTCAAAGCGTGTATCTGGCTTATCAGATCCATAGTACTTCATGGCATCATGCCAGCTCATGCGCTCATATGGAGCCACCTGGTCAATGCCAAGTATCGTCTTAAAGAGGTGCTTGCTTAGCCCTTCAAATGTTTGTAACACATCTTCTTGCTGGACGAAGCTCATCTCACAGTCTATCTGGGTAAACTCAGGTTGGCGATCTGCTCTTAGATCCTCGTCCCGGAAACACTTTACGATCTGAAAGTATTTATCAAAGCCTGCAACCATCAAGAGTTGTTTGAAGGTCTGTGGAGATTGAGGAAGAGCATAAAACTCACGTGGATTCATACGTGATGGCACTACAAAGTCGCGTGCCCCCTCCGGAGTAGACTTGATCAGCATCGGAGTCTCCACCTCGAGGAAGTCATGACTATCTAGGTATTTACGGATCTCTAGCCCCATGCGGTGCCTAAGTTCTAGATTCTTACGTACTACGGATCGGCGCAGATCGAGATACCTATATTTCATCCTGAGATCGTCCCCTCCGTCAGTCTCATCTTCAATGGTAAAAGGCGGGGTCTCAGCAGTGTTGAGGACTCGTAGCTCGGATACGATGACCTCTATCTCTCCCGTAGGGATATTCTTATTCTTAGATGCTCGCTCTGCCACCTCTCCGGTGACCTGTATCACATATTCACGACCTAGGTGTGAAGCCTCGTCAGTTAGCTCTTCGTTGTGGTCTACGCTGAATACCAACTGAGTAACACCGTATCGGTCACGCAGGTCTATGAAAGTCATACCTCCAAGCCTCCTATTTTTACTCACCCAGCCAGCGAGCGTTACTTTCTCTCCTATATTCTCAGCCCTAAGGGCTCCACATGTTGTTGTTCTGTACATGGTTCTGAATCTCTTATATTTCTGCTTTTTTGAGCCTTACGAGTGTTATCTTATTGTCCGTAGCTCTAAGTATTTTTGCTTGAATGTGTTGCGGCAGTGCTAGCTCCTCCCCCCTAGTTGGGATCCCTTGATTGTGGTAGAGAATATAGCCAGCAAGTGTCTTATAATCATCACTTTCTGGGATGTCTAGCTTAAACATCTCGTTGAGCGTATCTATCTCTGCTCTACCAGAGATCACATACTCATCCTCAGATACCTGATTCATGATGATCCGCTTGGTATCATGCTCATCCTCAATGTCTCCAAAGATCTCCTCCATAAGATCCTCGAGTGTTACGATGCCGGCAGTCCCACCAAGCTCATCCACCACCACAGCGATACTCCTCCTTTTATGAAGCATGGTGCGGAGAGCTCTCTCGCAGGCGAGTGTCTCTGGCAGGTAAACTGTCTGTTTAACATGCTGCTGCCATGGAGTACCCTCTTCATTGCACTTGTACATCTCGATCGCATGTATGTAGCCTACGATGTCGTCTACCGTCTCTTTGTACACCATGATTTTTGAGAAACCGGTGTTGTCGAAGAGCCTGATGAGCTCTTCAATGGTGGTATCGAGGTCAACAGCAGATACTTCATTGCGTGGGACAAGGCAGTCTCTCACCTTGATGTCCGAAAACTCTATCGCGTTCTGGAGTATCTTTGTCTCGCTCATGTAGCTGTCATCGTCGCTGGATGACTTATTCTCAATGTAGTAGTCAAGGTCGACTTTGCTAAATGGAATGATACTTCCCTCCTTGTTCTTTACGCCTAATATCCTGAATACTAGGTTGCTGAGGATGGTGGCTATCAGTATGATTGGGTAGAGGAGCCAGTAGGAGAGGAAGAGAGGCAAGGCTACCAGTCTCATCTGTTGGTTAGGTCTTGTCTGTGCTATAGCCTTTGGGATGTACTCGCTGAATATGATCACGAATGCGGATGAGATCAGAGCTTGTATCAAGATTACCAAGAAGTCATTCGCAATCACTTGTGAGAGCATAGGCTCCAGCACCATAGCTACGAGCAAACCATAGATGACATTGATGATATTGTTCCCCACAAGCACAGTCGTAATGAAGCGCCCTATCCTGTGAAAGATAAAGTCCTGGATCCTAGAGTTGAGGCTCCCCTCGCTCTTGTCCAGCTCCACCTGCAGACGATCAGCAGCTAAGAAGCTGATCTCACTGGTGTTGAAAAAGGCTTGCAAAAATATGCAAAGTATGATGAATAGATAGATCATCAGACCAATTTACAATAAATAACGCACATAATACACTCTGTTCCAGCAAGGCATGAGTACTATGCACTGAATAAATTGCCTCCGATCTCATAGAGTCCTGGAAAGCAAAGAGGTATCATGCAAATATAACACATAAGAAGCAAAAAACGGTCACTAACTCTTTGAATTCTAGCCGGTTTTTCTGATGAAGTCACCTTAAGGACAGGGGTAGGGTGTTTCAGGAGTCATTCGGATCGAGGTGTCTGTACCGGCAGCTGTAGATCTAGGGTGTCGGTTTGCGATACCACGGTGGTGTCCGATGGTACAGGATCAACCGTATCCTCTACATCTATGTGACCACTCGAAGAGTAGAGCTCATACTGCGTCATGCTCTGGTTGCTCTTAAAACCATACTGACTTCTCAGTAGCTCCCCAGAGGTACGCTCTATCTGTATTGGGTCGTGAGAGTAGACCTCCGCCTTGCCTTCGTCCCAAAAGAGCGACTCACCACTAAATTTTTGCCCTTCTCGGTTGAGTACAAAGACGTTACCCCTCAGCTCCCATATCTTCTTGTCTTGGTAGTAATAGGCTGTGTCAGCTTCAATAGACGCTTCTATTGTGTAGAGAGTGTCGAACTGCTCTAGGTAGATCCCCTCGGGAAAAGACCATAGGTTTTCCGGCTTCTCGTAGGTGTACCACTTCTCTGCGATGACCTTATACCTTGTGATACCGCTGTCGGATATCAGGGTCTCTATCCCTGTGGTGAGAGAGGTGTAGGAAAGGGAGTCAATGTTGCTCTTTATGGCGTCTCCCTTCTGCTTACCACAGGCGGAGAGTGAGACGATGAGATAGCATAATATGATAGCATACCCCCATATATGGGAGTATGCTATACTAGGTCTATTAGTCCTTCTATTGGGTATTGCTCTGTTACCCATTATCAGGGGTCTCTCTTGCTACTTACTGAGAAACTCTGATGGTTGTAGTCTCGCCAATCCAGCCACCAACGGTAAAGGAGCCGCCCTCTTGTAGGTCAGGGTGCATAAATACGTCCTCCTTAGATGGGAAGTGCTGACGATAGGTACCAATCAGGCGGTTAGCCTCAGCAGAAATACTTGGGTCAATGGCTCTTGCACGCTCGCACTTATCCACTACCAGACAGTAGACTACACGCTGCTTGACGGGGTCGTCGGGGAAGATGTTGCGTGCTGATGCAGCATACATCTGTGCGATAAGTAACAAGGGAGCACCGAAGTTTGACTTCAGCTGCATTGCCTTGTTGGCATTAGTTCTTGCTGTAGTGTAGTTGCCTCTGTTGTAGCTCATTACAGCTAGTAGGTAGTATGCATCAGCCTGTGCGCTAGGATCGTCACTTAGCTCGATCGCCTGCTTGTAGTAATTCTCAGCGCGGTCGAAGTTCTTCTCCTTGTACGCTTTACCTGCAATACCAAGGGCTGCCTCAGCTGTTGGCTCTATGTTGTAGAGGTTCTCAGAAAGTGAGAAGTAAACAGGGCTCTCTGTGCAACCAACGCTCTTGAAGAGTGCAATGGTGCTCTCTAGGTATGCCTTATCAGTCTTGTGCTCTGCGATCTTAGGGGCATAGATCTTCTCCATTACCTCACAGCTTGCAGCACCACTGGCAGCGAAGTTATCCTCACCTGTCTGCTTAAAGCTCTGGTAGGTCTCAGCTACAGCATTGTTACCAGCAGCCATAGCCTCCTCAATCTTCTTGTTGTAGAAGCCATCTACCATCAAGTGCTCATTGATGTACTGCTCTTTGTAGGAGTCGTCTTGCATCATCTTGACCATAGAGGCAAAGGTGAAGTAGGATAGGGTCAGAGGGTCGGTATTCTCCTTCTTCTCGTTGACCACATCCACCAGCCAGTCGTAGATCTTAACGTAGTCTGTCTCGGCTCCCATGTAGTTAATGTAATCGGCAGCCTTATTGCCCAGTACATAGTCCTTACCAGTCTTGGGGTCGTCTCCGAAGTACTTGATACGCACGTCGTACATAGTCATCAGCTCATCGATCCACTTTTGGCGCTCCTCTGCTGTCTTAGCATTCTCAATGTTGTACTTGAGGATGTTAGCACCAATGATGTAGGTATCCTTTGTCGCTCCAGGGCAATTGTCGTAGACACGCTTCCAGAAGGTGTATGCATCGACGTAGTTCTCGCTCTTTGCATAGGTCTTGTAGAATGCGATGTTCTTTGCACACTCGATACTGTCATTGCCCTTGCCGTATGGAGTGCCGGTTTCAACACCAGTCTGTGCCATTGCTGTCAGACTGAAGATCAGTGCTGATAATAGTGTTAGTACCTTTTTCATGATATTCTCTTCTTCTCAATCAGTAGTTTTAATTTCTTTTCCCTTTTCATGGTCCTCCCTCTCTCACGTTGACTACTCGATAGAGTAGCCTGGCTTAATCCTGTGACCCGTTGAGGAGGGCTTGGTTTATTCGGTTAGTATATCTTTAGTTTTCTAAACCATGTTTCATTAAATGTGATGCCTAGCGATAGCTTCAGTATATTCTGAGAGACCTCTCTCTGGACGGTAGAGAAGGTCCTATCGTACCCGAGGGTGAGATTGATGATGGAGCTCCTATCCGTAGAGATCGATGATATAGGCATGCCTATCCCAAAGGTTACGCCCACTTTGTGGGTTTGCCCGAGGAGATCGGTCTTATAGTAGTTAGACTCGTAGTTCACCCCACCGCGGTAGTACATCCTATCGGCAAACTTCCTAGAGTAGCGGTCTGGCAAAAACTCCACCCCAAGTGCTCCAGCATAGCTATTGGTGAGGGTGAGCCCGTCGTTGACAAATATATTATTCACTGAGTCCCAGAGTGAGGTGCTGAAGTCCCCAGCAATGATCATCTTATCCGCACGGCTCCATGAAAATCCAACCCCTATCTTATGGGGCGTAGCTGTCTCCATCGTCTCCGCGCGCTCCGTAATCTGAGGCTTGTCGGCTGAGCCGTAGTTGCGATTTTCGTTGAAGGAGAGCTCAGGCTTGATGGTCAGCTGTGGTGTGTAGGTCGCACCTAGTATGATGTTGTCTTGCGACTCACTGCCGAGCCGTATCCTGTACTGAGCGCCAAAGTCCAGCCCTAGTGAGGCGAGGCGCAGTGTGTAGACGTTGTAGGTCTGAGACAAGATCGTGGAGCTCGGAATCGTGTGTACGGTGTGTGTGAGCTTACCAAAGAGATAGCGGACGTTGGCTCCGATCATAAAGTCATCCCACACCCGTACTCCTATACCTCCGTATGCTGATTGTAGCGAACCACTCCCTGTAAAGTTTTGCACAATGGTACTGGTGGTCTCCTCTCCCTTGATATCCACCTCCTGGACTAGCCCATAACCAGCGTGAGAAAAGGGAATAAAGCCCGCACTCAGTGCGATTCGATCCTTGTATACAGGGAATTGCAAAGCAAGGTAATCTAGACCTCCTAAAAATGTGGACTTGCTATGCTTCTCGTCGCGATAATGACCCATATTGACTGATGCTCCAAGGTCGATCAAGAATGATAGAGAGTCGGTCGCGGCAGCACCTGCAGGGTTGGCTAGGTTGATCACTTTGTTGTTGCTCATACCTATGCCTACGCCTCCCATCCCCTTCCATGCTACTGTGGCTGGCTGCTCGAGGATGCCATACCCCAAGCGCGTGATAGGGGTAGAGA
The DNA here is from genome assembly GCA_030532365.1 of Porphyromonas sp. GTDB lineage: Bacteria > Bacteroidota > Bacteroidia > Bacteroidales > Porphyromonadaceae > Porphyromonas_A. Next base: position 60,356 of record JAUNLH010000003.1, on the reverse strand, counting down.
CGACCCCTTGTGCCTGAGCTGTAGTGCCATGGATCGCTAGTACAGATGCCGCTAGCAATATGCCGATGAGGAGATGTCCTTGGACCTCTCTTAGGTATGATATGTGATTCATATTATCTAAAGCTAAAAAGTTTTCCATGCAAAGATACAGAAATATTAGACCTTAGGTAGAATAATCTACATTTTGAATGTCCGAAGCGGATATGAGTTCGAATAGGTACATATAATGACTAGTATTGTAACACTAATATCCGAATTACGGCAATAGCAACTAGTATGCTATTTGCTAGAGGTGACAGTTATTTCTGAACCTTCCTTGGGAACTTTGACCGATCGGAGTTGGGAACTTAGAGTTGTCGAAGTTCCGAACTTCGATGTATCTAAGTTGGGAACTTAGAAAATCTAAGTTCGGAGGTGCGATTTTGCACCCTTCGGATCTCGTAACAATCAGAGAGGCCTACCCCCAAAGGTCAGAGTCTGCTCTGAATACCTTCGTGGATAGGCTCCCAGTTAAGCCTTAGCTTATACAGCTCTAGCTCTTACTCCTCAACTAGCGTGTACTTGGCTAGTGGGGTCTCGCTGCCGTCTGTGAGGATCAGCGTCTTACAATCTAGTGAGTAGCGGGTGGCGGAGTTGAGTGCTTCGCGATAGGTATCCTCGATGCTTCCTTCTGGGCAAGCCATGAGGGTAGTCACACCTCTCGTTAGCTCTAGCTCCTGCTCACTTACGACTTTGTAGCTGAAGTTCATGTTGTTGCATGCTACCTTTGTGTAGGCAAATCCACGGCTGGAGTCGAAGTGGATGAAGTACATCTCTGGGGTGCTCTCCTCGATAGCTTCGCCCTTAAACTCAATGAGTTGCCATGTCTTATCTTCGAGTGCAGGGTTTTGCACCTTTTTGAGGATGTAGTGCTCAGCCAGCTCGCTCTCAACAACATTTCTCTCCATGTCTAGTGCTAGTGCCTTGTCCTCCTCAATCTTGAAGTAAGGTGAGCGGGTGCCCTCTTCGATGTCGTTGAGCTTAATGATCGAGCCCTCTTCTACCCACTCATAGGTGCCTTCTAGTGTGGAGGTTTGCGGATCCTCGACACCGATGTAGCTGGTGGTTAGGGAGTAGGTGTTGCCTTCCTTGATGCTAAGGTAGGTAGTGATGCCATCGCAGTCAGCGCAGGGTAGGATACCACTGTATGTCGCCACCCAAGCTGCTTCTGTCGTAGTCTCGGTTGTCTCTTCGTTCTTCTCGTTCTTGCCATTGCTGCATGATAGTGTGAGCAGCATGACTAGTGTCATTGCGGATAAAAGTTTAATTGTCTTCTTCATCATCCTAATTTCTATATTATCTATACGTATGTGCTTGACTTCTTTATTATTTCCTACTACTGCAAATGTGACGATAATTTATGAAACTCCTCTATTTATCCCATATTAAGCGTGTCTATCGTGCCGTCTACGCGAAACCTACCATGTGTGGGATAAAGATTTTTAGCTATATTTGGGGTAATATTATAACTATTAAATGTAAATATGTGATATGGCTGAGAGAAAACTATACAGAAGTAAAAGTAACAAGATGCTAGCTGGCGTCTGTGGTGGGATTGCAAAGTACTTTGATATGGACCCAACGTTGGTCCGACTCTTATGGGTGCTCTTCATCCTGCTAGGTGGGTCAGGCCTTCTAGCTTACATCATCTGCGCTATCGTAATCCCCAGTGAGTGAAATCCTTAGGATCTAAGGTGCTCTGAATTTACCTTTCGAGGTGGGCGGCTAGATATTCTGCAATTTGCACCGCGTTGAGAGCCGCCCCCTTGCGTATCTGGTCGCTAACGCACCAGAATGTGAGTGCCCTTGGATTGGTGAGGTCTTTGCGTATCCTTCCTACGTAGACATCGTCTTTGCCCGAGAGGTAGAGTGGCATGGGGTATTCTTTTTTCTCTGGGTTGTCAAGAAGCGATACGCCCGGAGCTGTGCTAAATGCCTCTCGGACTTCATCGAGAGTCAGTGGGCGCTCTGTCTCGACCCAGACGGACTCGGAGTGGGCGCGTAGTATAGGTACGCGGACACATGTGGGCACCACAGCGATGTCTGCCTCCATGATTTTCTTTGTCTCGTGTACCATCTTCATCTCCTCTTTGGTGTAGCCATTATCGGTAAAGCTATCGATGTGAGGGATCAGGTTGAATAGTAGCTGGTAGGCAAAGTTCTTCACCTCAAGCTCTTCTCCTGCCCCATAGGCGTGTGTCTGGCGTTCGAGCTCATCCATTCCCTTAGCACCAGCTCCGCTAGCGCTCTGGTAGGTAGAGACATGCACGCGACTGATAGGAGATAGCTGATGGATAGGGGCAAGTGCGACAACCATCTGTATGGTGGTGCAGTTGGGGTTGGCAATGATGTTTTTAGGATGCTCCAGTGCTCGCTTGGCGTTGATCTCAGGCACCACGAGAGGGACTTCGGGATCCATGCGGAAGGCACTCGAATTGTCGATCATGATAGCTCCGTGCTTCGTGATGGTCTCAGCGAATGCTAGCGAAGTGTCACCGCCAGCAGAGGTGAAGGCGATGTCGATGTCGCGAAAGGCGTCTCCCTCTTCAAGCAGCTCCACAGTTACCTCTTTTCCGCCCACCACATATGTGGAGCCTGCACTCCGCTTGGAACCAAAGAGTCGGAGTGACTTATAGGGAAACTTCCTCTCCTCCAATAGCTTTATCAACTCTTGCCCTACGGCACCACTTGCACCTACGATTGCTATGTTCATCTCTTTCATCCTATTGTGTTGCTTTATTGGTTGTTAGTTACTGTCCCTCTACCCATTGGATTGGTCTTATGCCCTTCTGTACCAGGTACATGTTGGTTTTTGAGAAGGGCTGAGTTCCGAAGAACCCTTTATGAGCCGAGAGGGGCGAGGGGTGGGGAGCTTTGAGTATGTAATGTTTTTGTTGGTCTATGAGGCGCTCTTTTCTCTGAGCATCGCTGCCCCATAGTATGAAGACTAGGTGGTCGTGCTTGTCGCTTAGGAGCTGGATCACTCGGTCTGTAAAGCGCTCCCAACCGATGTAATGGTGCGACTTGGCTTGGTGCGCCTGGACGGTAAGTGTCGCGTTGAGAAGTAGCACACCCTGATGTGCCCATGAGGTGAGATCGCCTGTCGGAGGTGGCGGAAGCTGGAGGTCGCTGCTTAGCTCCTTGTATATGTTTCGGAGCGAAGGTGGTATTGGGCAATTGGCAGGTACTGAGAAACTTAGCCCCATTGCCTGACCATCGCCATGGTAAGGATCCTGCCCGATGATGACGACCTTCACATCTTCGAAGGGTGTGAGATTGAATGCGTTGAAGATCAGAGATCCGGGTGGATAGCACCTTGAGCTCTGGTAGGCATGCCTTACCTGTTCTGCTATCGCACCGAAGTAAGGCTGATTAAACTCTTCTTTTAGTACCTCTTGCCAGGAGGGATGGATCTGAACATTCATGGGCGTTCCTCCGTAGTTTCGGCTTCAATGAAATCGATCAATGACAACAGCTCGGTGCCTATCAGGTAAGGCGGAGTGTCAGTGTCGTTGCTTGCTAGTTCGAAAGCTAGCTCGCTCACCCATGGACGTAGCTCGGGTTGTTTCTCTACCATCGTAGAGAGCGCCCTCAATATATACGTCTGGAGTTGTACAGCTGGGTCTTGGCTGAGATCCCGTGTAATCGCCCTGCGAGCTAGGTCTAGGATCTTGGCAGGAACCGCTCTTTGAAATGCCAGCCTTGTAAGAATGATGTATGAGGTAGTCATCATATCCTTACTTATACTGCCTTGCTCTTTCCACAGTCGTAAAGCTAGCTCCGGTGCCCACTCCTGCTGAGCGACCAGCCTGATCACTATCTGCTCGCTCATCTCTAGGGTAGGGCTCTCGGCGATCATCTGATAAACGGTCTCTGGAGATGGGTCTTGCTGCTCTAAGAGCATGATGGCAAGGAGCTTCATCTCCCGAACATCCTTCGACCACATAAGCTCTGCGAGTGAACTCTGCTGCGGTAGAGATCCCGCCATCTCTTGTAGCTTGGGTAGCGTCACCCCGAAGTTGATGCCATACTGCACCCCCTTCTCTTGCATACTCATAGAGACATCACCGCTCATCTCCCTTCGCAACTTGATGCGCAGGTTGTTGAGCACGTCGTGCCACTCATTATCCTTAGTCGGGTATGCCATCGTCACTGCTCTAGTAGCTCTAAGTTGTCTAATCCTCGCTCGTAAGTTGTAAGCTGACCACTCTCTGGGTTCTCGTAGATAAAACAGACAGCCAAGTGAGGTTGTTTTTCCAGCACCTCAAGAGATTTCTCCAGACCCAATGCCATGAATGCGGTAGCCCAGGCGTCAGCTTCCATGGAGGTGGAAGCTACGACGGTGGAGCTCAGTATGTCTTGATGGGCAGGGTACCCAGTTAGGTTATTGATCGTATGTGCCACTCTCTTCCCTTCGAGCAGTTTGAAGTTGCGGTAATCACCGCTCGAGGCGACGCCTATCTCGTCACATAGAGGTAGGACAAACATGGGCTCACTCGTGAAAGAGTCCCGATCAGGAATGGGCTTGTCTACGGCTATCTTCCAGCACTCCCCTCTAGGATTCACGCCCTTGACCTTTATCTCACCGCCAATCTCCACCAGATAGTTCTCGACACCATGTTCCTCAAGAGTCTGAGCCACAAGATCGGTGACGTAGCCTTTTGAGAGCGAAGAGGGGTTGATGGTCACTCGGGGGTCGGCCTTTACGATGCGCCCGTTTGCCTCGTCGAGCGTTAGGAGTTGATACCCTACAAATGCCATGATGCTGTCGATCTCGCTCTGAGTTGCCTGGCGAGTGACACCCTTACGTGTCCCGAAGCCCCATAGATCAAAGAGAGGAGCGCCTGTGATGTCGTACATCCCTCCGGTCGCCTCACTCACCACCTTGGCTTGTAGGATCACGTCTGCCAGCATGGGGTGCAGGGTGTCGGTGAGATTTAGGTTAAATCGGCTCGCTACCGAAGTAGGGTCAAAGACGTTGAGCACCTCGTTAAAGAGCGTCATAGTAGAGTCTATCTGCTCTGTTAGCAGTCGGTCGCTCTCGTAGGTGATGTGGTAAAGCGTATGAAATCGCTCTCCCGACTCTTTGTAGTACTCCATCTTCGGCTTATTGTCACATGCGGCTAGAAGACTAGCTACAAGGGACAGTAGAATGACAATCCTCTTCATCATAACTCCGCTCTGATGTTGTAATTATTGCGGTTCGGAGCTTGCCTTGCCAGCAATTCTCCTATAAATCCTGTTAGAAATAGCTGTACGCCCAGCACGATTGCCAAGATACCGAGGTAAAACTGCGGCAGATCAGTTACGAGACGTGCAGGGATGCCCTTATTCAGTGCCACAAATTTATGCGCCAATATGGCAATCAAGGCGATGAAGCCAAGCAAGAACATGACACTCCCCCACAGACCAAAGAAGTGCATCGGTTTCTTACTAAAACGACCTGTAAACCAGAGCACTAGTAGGTCGAGGTAGCCATTGACAAAGCGACTCATCCCAAACTTGGTCTTACCGTACTTCCTAGGATGGTGTTGCACGACCTTCTCTCCTATCTTATTGTATCCCGCCATCTTAGCCATATAGGGTAGGAAGCGGTGCATGTCGTTGTACACCTCCAGATCCTTCACCACTTCATACCTGTACGACTTAAGACCGCAGTTAAAGTCATGCAGAGATAGCCCTGAGAAACATCGCACTGTGGCATTAAAGAGTTTCGTCGGTATGGTCTTGGAGAGTGGGTCGTAGCGCTTTTTCTTCCAGCCACTTACGAGGTCATAGCCCTCCTCGGTGATCAGTCGGTAGAGCTCTGGGATCTCATCTGGAGAGTCCTGCAGGTCAGCATCCATCGTGATCACCACGGCACCCTCTGCACGCTCAAATCCCACTTGCAGAGCCGGCGACTTGCCATAGTTGCGATTGAAGCAGACGGCTCTCACGTGATCGTCCTTAGCCTTTAGCTCCTCTACGACAGCCCAGGAGCCATCGTTACTCCCATCATCTATGAGGAGTATCTCATACGAGACACTCATCCCTTGCACGACACGCGTGATCCAGTCGTGTAGCTCTCTCAGCGACTCCTCCTCGTTGTAGAGAGGGATGAGAAGTGTGAGGTCCTTAGTAGGCAGGTCAGAAGCCATGATTTATCGACGTTTAATAAATAACCCAGCTATGTATATGAATATCAGCCCAAAGAAGAGAGATGAGGAGAGGAAAGATAGGGTGAAAGATTGAGGTGTCAAGCTGCTCATCCCCTCCGATAGCAGACCAGCATTTTCGGTACCCTCCATCATCTGTTCGGCGATCTCTATAGACTGTTCTAGCAAAGCTACGAAGTCGGGGCTATTTAGCAAGACCCTTGTGCTGATATAAAATGCCACTATCGCCAGTATCAATGCGAAGAGATAGGTCCACATCATGTAGCCTACCCCCTCCATATACCGCATCTTACCTCCGAGGTGACGGTCACGGTACTTGATCGCGGTCAATACTAGTGATACTGGCACCATGATCAACCCACCGATTAGCAACAGACTAGAAATTATCCCCTGTTTGTATAGAAGGAAGCTAATAGCCTGTAATACAAAGAATAGCCCTACAATCATTCCCGATTGCATGGCTAGTTGGATCGTATTGCGAAATTGGGGTCTAGGAGTTTGAGCTGGTTCCATCTATTCTGTATTACTATAAAGATGGTGGCAAGGCATGAGGTATATTATCCCTTCACCACCTTGCCACCAACAAAATATATCTAGTTAATTACTTGCGACTTATGGTCACTTCACCACTTCACCTTTAATGGTAAGCACCAGCGGACCCTCCTTGCCATTGCTGTAGACTGAGATGGTCTTAACAAATGGGTAGACCCTGCCCGCAGGATCGTAGGTGACCGTTATCTGACCGCTCTTACCAGGGGCTATCGGCTCCTTGCTAAAGCTAGGAGTAGTACATCCACATGAGGAGAGCACACGCGTGATCACGAGTGGAGCTCCACCGGTATTCTTTATCTTAAAGACGTGAGATACAGCTCCATCGCCCTCCTTAAAGGTGCCGAAGTTGTGCTCCAGTACGGGTGCTTCTATTTTCGCCTTCTTGTTGTCTGTCTGTTGTGCACTCACTTCAGTGATGGTAAATGCCACCATACAGAGGAGAGAGAGCATTAGTGTTGTTATTTTCTTCATACTCATAACTTTCTATCTCTTTCTTTAGAAAAATATCTTCACTATTCTTCTATCACTACTTTGACTTTGCAGAGTAGATTTGGTTTAATCTGCCTGCAGATCAGCCCTTAGTCTGCCACAAATATACCATAATTACAACTAGCAGAAAATAGAGCCACTTATTGCGCTTGAAAACTATGCTAGTCCATTGCCTTCGAGGTCCCCCATATAAAAAAATACCGGGTCGGAGCGTCCTGCTCCGACCCGGCTTAAATATGTTACTCCAACACCTCCTAGGTATTATTTGTATCTATGATTCGATTTTCTTTGTTCGATGCTGAGCCACAGGTGCTCAGGGTAGGTTACAGCAGTTCTGTAACGGTTCGGGAGTTACCAGTCCTCCTCTTGGCGGAGCTTCTGTACGTAGCGAGCTTTCTCCATCTGGCGGCGCTTCACTGCCGAGGGCTTCTTGAAGTAGCGACCCTCACGGAGCTTACGCATGGTGCCAGTGCGGTCAAACTTACGCTTGAACTTCTTCAGAGCACGCTCGATGTTCTCTCCCTTCTTAATAGGTACAATAATCATAAGTAAATACTCTCTCTGGTGTTGTTAAACTCTTAATAACCACCGCGATTAACTTTATTACCGACGGCGATCGCAAAGTTAGCCAAAACTTTGTATATACTCAAAAATGAGTGAGGCGCGTTTGATTTCTGTTTGAGAGATGGACGTCGTGATGGTCGATTAGAGGAGGTGGCGGAGTCGTATGAGTTATAAATTATGAAGTATCTATTTTTTATATTTGATACTGGGGGTAAGTACTCCTCCGGTCAGGACGAAGATCACCTACATCTCTTTATTGATCAAAGATCGGAGCTGCGTGCGTATGGAGCTCCGAACTCAAAAAATCTAAGTTCCCAACTTCGATGTACCGAAGTTCCGAACTTAGATGGGTCGAAGTTCGGAACTTAGATAGATGAAAGTTCCGGTGTCGGATTTTTGAAGGTCCCCTCTCTGCTTTATGCAAATTATTATCTCTCTTTTATGTTATGATGAATCATGGATGCAGGTCAGTTGGCTCTCAGAAATTGTGGGGTGCAGTAGTGGAGTTCTGCAGAATACCTACGAAATGGTTAATTTTGCGACTATAACTATTGAGCTCTATTCAAGATAGAAGATGTCATACCAAGATATACGTATTGAGGACTTTAACTATACGTTGCCGGATGTGCAGGTGGCTAAATATCCTCTTCCCGATCGTGATGAGTGTCGCCTTTTGGTCGCAAATGAGGGTCACCTTAGTGATCATATCTTTCGAGACCTGCCCTCACTCTTGCCCGAGAAGGGGCTATTGGTAATGAACGATACGAGAGTGATCCGTGCCAGGCTGGAGTTTTTCCGTGAGACGGGTGCAAGGATCGAGGTCTTTTGTCTTGAGCCATCGACTCCTGCCCTCTATGAACTGTCTCTCTCTTCTCGTGAGCCGGTGGTCTGGCACTGTCTAGTGGGCAATGCGCGTAAGTGGAGAGAGCCGACACTGAGCAAGCTCTTGCCCTCTGGTACCTGCCTTGTGGCTGAGCGGTGTGAGGAGGGGGAGGTGCGCTTTAGCTGGGATAGCGACCGGACGTTTGGCGAAGTCCTGACGGAGGCGGGTGAGCTACCGATCCCACCCTACCTCCATCGGGAGACGGAGGAGAGTGACCTTGAGACATACCAGACTGTGTATGCTGAGCACGAGGGCTCTGTGGCTGCACCTACGGCGGGTCTGCACTTCACAGATAGAGTGCTGGGTGAACTTCAAAGTCGAGGGCTAGAGGTGGCGAAGCTGACACTCCATGTGGGGGCTGGAACCTTCCTGCATGTCAAGAGCGAGACTATGGGTGGGCATACTATGCATAAGGAGATGATCAGTGTGCCGGTGGCTACTCTGGAGCGGCTCCTGCTCCAGGTGGAGAGGGGTGAGCCTATCATCGCCGTCGGTACGACCACCACACGTACGCTGGAGAGTCTGTACTATATGGGTCATCAGCTATTGGAGGGAGTCGCCCATCCGTTTGAAGTGCCGCAATGGCTGCCCTACACTCTGACTCCTCGCTTTAGCCTAGAAGAGACGCTACGAGCACTGATAGAGAAGCTGCATGGTGAGGGTGAGCAGCATCTTGTGGGTAGGACCCAGCTGGTGATACTGCCGAGTTTTGAATACAAGATGGTGGACTACCTGATCACCAACTTCCACCAGCCGATGAGCACACTTCTGCTCTTGGTGGCTGCTTTCATGGGCGATCCCGAGTGGCGACGTATGTATCAGCATGCTCTAGATGGGGGGTATCGCTTCTTGAGCTATGGGGATGCGACACTCTTGCACAAGAAGGTGAGATGAGCACAAGTAGTAGTCAGGTAGCATCGTGGCAGATGGATCGGAGGATCTTAAGGCTAGCTCTGCCCAATATCCTCACCAATATCACGGTACCCCTGCTGGGGATCGTAGATCTTGCACTTGCCGGTCATCTCTCTGAAGCTTCTGCTATTGCGGGTGTCGCGATTGCCACAACGATCTTCAACCTTATCTATTGGAATTTTAGCTTCCTGCGGATGGGAACCACTGGACTGACGGCTCAGGCACATGGCGCAGGTGATGAGCGGGCAATGGGCGTGAACCTTGGGCAATCGCTCTTTATTGGTCTCACTTTTGGTCTGGCTATACTCCTCCTGCAGCGACCTATCCTTCAGCTCAATTTTCTCATCCTACGACCTGAGAGTCAGCTGCGGGTCTTTGCTAGTACCTACTACAATATCGTGATATGGGGTGCTCCGGCGATCCTTGCCACCTATGCCCTAAATGGCTGGATCATAGGCATGCAGAACACTTGGTGGCCGATGGTGGTCAGTATCATCAGCAATGTCACAAATATCGCTACCAGTGCGACACTGGTGCTTGCCTACCACTGGGAGGTGGAGGGGCTTGCGACTGGCACGCTGGTAGCACAGTGGCTCGGTGCCTTGCTCTTGGCAGCTGGAGCGTGGGTGCTCTTTATCCGTAAGCAAAAGGTGACTCTGCCCCGACGGTTCGGTGATCTGACACACGGTATCAGGCGTTATTTTGATACTAATATCCACATCTATCTACGCACCATGCTGATCGCTTTGGTCTCACTCTTCTTTACCTACGTGGGGACGAGAGAGGGAGCGATGGTGCTGGCTGCCAATGCGCTATTGTACCAGTTCTTTACCTTCTTTAGTTACTTTATCGATGGCTTTGCCTTTGCTGCAGAGGCGCTGGTAGGGCACTTCTATGGGCAGAGAGACCGAGCCTCGGTGAGGCACGCGATACGTCTCTTGATGCGGTGGGGGCTAGCTCTGGCACTTGTGGTTACGGTGGTATATCTGCTGGGGGCACGACCGTTCCTTGGCTTCCTTACAGATAAGCCCGAGGTGATAGCGGTAGCGGAGAGGTATCTGATCTGGGTCTACCTCATCCCGCTAGCGGGCTTCGCAGCCTTTATTTACGATGGGATCTTCATCGGTGTGACGGCTACCCGCAAGATGCTGTTCGGTATGATCGTTGCTGTAGTAGTCTTCCTTGGTCTCTTTTATATCGCTCCGATTAGGCTTTTGAACGGTACGGCTGATCCGATCATTCATCTCTGGTTTGCCTTCCTCCTGTATCTAGCCGTGCGTGGGGTGGTATTTTGGATCATGGCAGATCGGCTCGAAGGTATTGGGAAACCCTTTGCCCAGCGGTACTATGTGCTGGTGGGGAGCACGCATTTAGATGAAGAACAGCAGATTCGTCAAGCACTCAGGGAGGAGTGGGGGCGTAGGGGAGTGCTCTCGCCCTTTTACCTCACTTACGAGAATGGCGCAGAGGAGGGAGGACGGCAGTACATCAATGCTGTGCTCCAGCTCCAATCTGGTAAGTCTCTAGAAGAACTCCGTACGGATACCAAGCGGATAGAGCGTGCCTATGGCAGGCGGGTAGGGGACAAGGTGGATGTAGCACTAGACCTCGACATCGTGGTATGCGAGGGGGAGGTGCTCCGACCTGCTGACTATGAGACCAGTTACTTCCAGCGAGGATACCGCTACTTCACCTTTTAGCGAGATGTGCTGATCGCTTGCTCTAGTATCTCTTTTCCCTTCTGTATCATCCGGCTCTGGACCTGCTTTTTCTCGGCATGCCCATTGCTCTTTGCTAGAGCTGAGATATTTACATGCTCCATCAGCTGTAGCTTCTGCATGACACCGCTCTTTTGCTTGTTGTAGATGAATGGTAGGTAGAGGTACCGCTGCTCTTCTACGGTTCGTATAGGGTAGAGCTCTCTCTTTGCCAGCTTAGCGAGCTGTGCCAGTGTAGGTGGATTGTCACTTCCCTCCTTGGGCAGCTGTAGCGCCAGTGGTACTTCGTCCCACGTCCATACAGGGATCAGTGGGGATACAAAGGGCTGTCCGATATGCACCCATGAGGTGGTCTCCTCAGGATCCTCTCCAGGTGCCACTCCTTCGGTAAGGATCATAGAAGAGGTGGCGAAGCGGGTGATCATATCGTCGGTATTGATGTAGTTGTGAGCCGTATAGAAGTCGGGCTGACTGTAGTCCATACCGAGTAGTGTATGGCGTAAGGTGCGAGACAATTGGCTGCCCAACATCTCGACAGTGAGGGTGCCCATAGGGATCTCCTGGAATAGCGCCTCGGCTGTGGTCTTGCGTACGTATCCGTAGCCCTTGCCTATGACGCCAGTGTAGGAGTAGTTGGTACGTAGCAGGTAGCCAGACTCATCTTCGTTGGCGTCAAACTTTGTCCAGGTGTAGTTGTTTACCTCATAAAAGGCTGCCCCGCCCTGTGCGTCTATCACACCGAAGTGGGCAGCAAGACCCATGGGACGCTCAAGATTTTCGAGTAGCTCCTCGAAGTCAGCGAGGGTAACACACTGCTCTAGAGCCATCTTCATGATCACTCCCTCTTGATCTTTGAAGTCTATGGGATTGTCGAGATTGACATTGACAGAAGCACTATTCATGATGGCGAAGCCACTGCTATTGTGCCCTCCCCATATCTGTGTGCCCTCTGGGTCAGAGTCGTTGATGAGACCAATGTAGTGCCCCAGTGGACTGCTGAAACGGCGGATATGATTGTCGTACTCAGAGGTGTCTCGTACTTTCCATATCATAGGACGACCGCTCTTGGTAAACTTGCCTGAGATGACAGCGGTGGTGCAACCCCAACTCGTGAGTGGTAGCCATAGGAGAAGGGCGAACAATGTAACTATTCTTTTCATGTCGATATGCTTCTATAGGTGTCGCTTCTGTGTCTATTTATCACTATTGATCTCAAATATAGCTAAAATGACTTTCCCATCCAACCACTATGAGTGCTCGAAAAATGGTAGATTTGTATGTGAATCTGAACTTTATTCATAAAGGATAGCAATATGACAGTTGAAGAACAAGGAAATAAGGAGAAGTACAGGTTCTTTGACCGTGAGGTCAGTTGGCTCTCCTTTAACAAACGGGTGCTCCTCGAGTCGCTAGACAAGACAGTGCCTGTATATGAGCGTATTAACTTCCTCTCGATCTTCTCCTCTAACCTGGAGGAGTTTTATCAGATCCGAGTGGCGAGTGAGCGTGGCGCGATAGAGCGAATTGATAAGAAGGATGTAGCGAAGCGGGAGGAGAGGATCGCGGCCTTGAGAGCACTGACGGATGAGGTGAAGCAGCAGGAGGAGCTATTTCGGGTCTCGTGGGAGGAAATGATGCTTGCCGATCTGCAAAAAGCTGGGGTGCAGATATATACGCACTATACCGACTTTAAGGGTAAGGTGCGAGAGTATGCGGAGCAGTTCTTCGAGGAGGAGGTGTTTCCCTTTCTGCAACCAGTGGTCATCCGTCCTAACATGGTGAAGACCTTTATCCGGGATAAGCGCGTCTACCTCTGTATCAAGCTGCGACGTACTTTTGATGACGCTATCTATCACTATATGATCAAGTTGCCCTTTACAAAGGTCCCTCGCTTTATCGAGGTGCCAGCTAAGAAGGGGTGCTATGCCTATACCTTTATCGATGAGGTGGCACGATTGGGGCTCAAACAGGTCTTCCCCGGGTATGAGATCTTGGGGTCTTACAGCTTTAAGACCTCGAGGGATGCCGATGTGATCATTGATGAGGATGAGGGCGGACAACAGCTGGCGGAATCAATAGAGTCGATGATAAGGCGACGGAAGATAGGGAGTGTGACGCGCTTCCAATACGACGAGAAGATGCCTCAGGAGACGCTGGAAGTCCTCTGCCGTGCCTTTGGAATCAAGAAGGAGGAGCTAATGCCTAGTAGCCGACATCTACAGCTGCAGGATCTAAGAGCGCTGCCTAACCCGCTTGGTCCCAGCTTTGAGCAGCAATATCCTGCACCAGTGCCCCATAAGCGATGGGACAAGGCGCAGAGCAAGATAGATCATATCCTAGACCAAGACGAGGCTCTGGCGGTGCCATATAGCTCATTCTCCTATCTGCTAGACCTATTGAACGAAGCTAGTGGAGACCCGAGAGTCAAGGGGATCAAGCTGACACAGTACCGTGTGGCAGATGACTCTGAGGTGATCGATGTGCTGATCAAGGCGGCTAGCAGAGGTAAGGAAGTGACTGTTTTTGTGGAGCTTAAGGCACGCTTTGATGAGGAGAATAACCTCCAGACAGCCCAGCGTATGACTCGGCATGGCGTGAAGATCATTTACTCTCTGCCCAGACTAAAAGTTCATGCAAAGACATGTTTCATAGAGTTTTACCCGGATGCCGTGCCACAAACAACTGGGTTGGCGGTTTTTAGTACTGGGAACTTTAACGAGTCTACAGCCAAGATCTATTCGGACGTCTCTATATTCACCGCCCGCCCGGAGTTGACTAGTGAGTTAGGGCGTCTTTTCTTGCAGTTGGAGGAGCCACAGAAGGAAGTGAGCTTCGACAATCTACTCGTGGCAGGCCACGGTATGGTGGAGGGAATTCATGCTCTCATTGACTACGAGATCGAGGAGGCAAAGGCTGGGCGAGAAGCTCGTATGGTGCTGAAAATGAACTCGCTTGAGGAGGAGGGCGTCATTCGGAAGCTATATGAGGCTTCTGAGGCTGGAGTGCAGATCGATCTCCTGATCCGAGGGATTTGTAGGCTGGTTCCCGAGCAGCCTTATAGTCGGAATATCAGGGTCATTAGACTCGTTGATATCTATCTAGAGCATGCAAGGATATGGTGCTTCTACCACGGAGGAGGGGAGCGCATGTACCTAGCTAGTGCCGACTGGATGCGACGTAACCTCTATCGAAGAATAGAGTGTGCTGCACCGGTCATGGAACCGAAGATTAAGGAATTCTTGAAGAAGGTGCTCCGGCTAGGGCTTGAAGATAACGTTAAAGCCGTGTATATTAACGATCAACTGGAGAACATCCAGAAGAGTGAGCAGGACGAACAGAAAGGGAAAGCTCCGATCCGAGCACAGATGAAGATGTATGATCTGGTGCGGGATTTTGTAAGTCAGCCTTTATTTAATCAGAACAAACAATAAGACGAGATACAGTATGTTTTCAGGAATAGTGGAGAGCACTGCTGAGGTGCTACGAATAGAGAGAGAGAAAGGGTCTGAGAATTACCACTTTACCCTCAGATGTCCCTTTGCTCGTGAGCTCAAAGTAGATCAAAGTGTCTCACATAATGGGGTTTGCTTGACTGTAGTAGAGCTGGATCCGGAGCAGGAGAGCTACACCGTGACAGCTATACTCGAGACGCTCCAGAGATCCAATCTAGGCGACCTCAAGGTGGGTGACCTCGTGAACCTAGAGCGGAGTGTCAAGGTCAATGGACGCCTAGATGGACACATCGTACAGGGGCACGTGGATTGCACTGGGGTCTGCACTCACCTAGAGGATGCAGATGGTAGTACCTACTACACCATTCAGTACGATGTGCCGAGAGAGATGGCACTCCGTGGTTATATGACTGTGGAGAAAGGATCTGTGACTATCAATGGAGTGAGCCTCACAGTGGTAGACTCTCAGGTCGACTCCTTTAAGGTGGCAATCATTCCATACACCAAAGAGAATACCAACTTCCAGTCTCTGAAGGTGGGGGATCGGGTCAATCTCGAATTTGACATCATAGGTAAGTATCTGGCTCGTTTGCAAGAGCTAAAAGAGGCATAAGTGAGATGGATATCTATGAACTGATAAAGCATCGTCAGAGCGATCGTAAGTACGATACTGAGCGACCAGTACCTCCAGAGGCTGTTGAGCGGATCTTGGAGGCTGCTCGCTTGGCTCCCTCAGCGACCAACTCCCAGCCTTGGCACTTTATTGTAGTCGATCAGCCAGAGCTTAGAGATCTGGTGGCAGAGGCACTTACCTCGCCACTCACGGGCAAGATGAACCACTTTGCACGCCAAGCTCCACTGTTTATCGTTGTCGTCGAAGAGTCTGGAAATATCAGTAGCAGACTCGGCAACGTCATCAAGCGCAGGCACTTCCCTCACATCGACCTTGGGATAGCAGCCGAGCATATAGCCCTAGCTGCGACGCACGAAGGACTGGGTAGTTGCATCATCGGATGGGTCAATGAGCCAAAGGTGAGAAGGGTATTAGGTATCCCTAAGAGCCGCCGTGTGCCGCTCGTCATCTCACTTGGCTACTCGCTAGAAGAGGAGAAAAGTAAGAGAAGAAAGCCTCGTGAGGAGGTGATATCATACAACCAATACCAAGCTAAATAATAGACATAATAGATAAGAAATGGCACAAAAACCATCCATACCTAAGGGAACACGCGACTTCTCACCGGCTGAAATGGCCAAGCGTAACTATATTTTTGACACCATACGTGAGGTATATAAGTTATATGGATTCAGGGAGATAGAGACTCCAGCTATGGAGAATCTCTCTACACTTACCGGTAAGTACGGTGAGGAGGGCGATAAACTCCTCTTCCGCATTCTCAATTCCGGTGATCCGCTGAAGGCATTTGACCGCAACGAGCTACTGACCATAGAGCCCAATGACTTCGCAGCACGCGCCTGTGATAGAGGGCTCCGGTACGATCTTACTGTGCCCTTCGCTCGGTTTGTAGTGCAGCATCAGAGAGAGCTAACTCTCCCCTTTCGTCGCTTCCAGATACAACCGGTATGGCGTGCAGACCGCCCTCAGCGTGGTCGTTACCGCGAATTTTATCAGTGCGATGCAGACGTCATCGGCTCAGCCTCCCTCCTGCATGAGGTCGAACTGATCCGCATCATCGATACCGTCTTCACCCGCTTTGGCATCCGAGTATCTGTTCGTATCAATAACCGCAAACTCCTGATGGCAATTGCGCATGAGCTAGGTGTAGAGGATGTGGTAGGCTTTACCGTGGCTATCGACAAGCTAGATAAGATAGGCTGGGACGGTGTGGTTCGAGAGTTACAAGAGCGCGGAGTGACGGCGGAGGCTTGTGAGAAGCTCAAGCCTATCCTGGGCCTATCAGGGAAGCCCGAAGAACAGCTGTCTTCACTAGGTAAGCTCATAGGTGACAGTGAGATAGGTGCCAAGGGGATCGAAGAGTTGTCCTATATCTTCAAGATGTTGGCACTCGCTCCGATGAATAATGAGATCCGACTCGACTTATCACTTGCTCGGGGACTAGACTACTACACCGGTGCGATCATCGAGGTGAAAGCGCTTGACGTGGAGATGGGCAGTATCACAGGAGGTGGAAGATACGACGACCTGACAGGCGTCTTCGGTGTTTCAGGTATGAGCGGTGTTGGCATATCATTTGGCGCAGAGCGTATCTTCGATGTCCTCAATGCACTTGATCTGTACCCAGAGACGGTAGAGTCCAGTACCCGCCTCATGTTTGTTAACTTCGGAGAGAAAGAGGTAGCGTATATCATACCACTCTTAGAGCAGATCAGAGCAGCCGGTATCTCAGCAGAGTTGTACCCCGATAGTGTGCGATTAAAGCGTCAGATGACCTACGCGGATAATCTGCATATCCCTTACGTCGCCTTTGTTGGTGCAGAGGAGATCGAAAATAAGCTGATCTCGGTAAAGAATATGCACTCAGGTGAGCAACAAACCCTGTCGATACAAGAGCTGATCGAGCTGCTCAAGAGTTAATCTGTGGATGAGTGGGCGATAGATCCGGCTCCCAATCAAGAGAGAATTAAAGTAGGTATGAGGCGAGTAATGATTGATACTCAGGAGTATAATCGTGCCTGCCTGAGCCTGCCAGGAGTGTCAGTCTACTAAGCGTTGGTGATGTCACCTTATCCCTTGACCATAGCGTGATCAGTCGCTTCGGTGGTGTCTCTGCGCGAGTAGAGACTTCTAGCTTGTGCTCTACGGAGTAGCCATATTGAGAAGCCGCCTTTGCAAAGCCATCCCATGTGCTAGGCGGTAGGATGAGCATTACCCTGCCAGTGGTGGGCGCTAGGAGCGACACACTGTGCTCGAAGATATCGTCAGGAGTCAATGCTCCTATGTGCTTCGCTTGTGTCTTTCGTGCGTCCTCAGCGAAGTGAGACTCAGTAAAGTAGGGCGGATTGCTGATGATCAAGTCGTAGGGGGACTTCGGAGTGGGGAGTTGGGTAAAGTCCCCCTCGAGTATAGAGATACGGGAGGCAAAGGGAGATCGAGCTGCATTGAGACTTGCTTCTTGTGCAGAGGGCGCATCGATGTCGATGCCTGTCACGTGGCAGTCGGTGAAAGCCTGAGCCAGCATGAGAGCGATTAACCCTGAGCCTGTACCCACATCAAGTACAGCGCGAGGTGGCTCTTTGGCAAAGTATTCTGCAGCGTATGCTCCCAGCAATACCCCATCTGTCCCGACCTTGTGTGCAGATGCTTGATGCTCGAGAGCGAACTGTTTCATCCGAAACGGTCTCATCTCCGACTAACGAGTGACTTGAGTTTGTAATAGCCCTTGACCAGCTTATTGTTGGTTCGTGTGTAGTAATGGCGAAGTATCTTTCGTGCAGACTGATCCTCCACTACCTCCTGATACTCATGAGCATACACTGGGTACGGGGTTACCGGTGTAGTGTACCGGCGATCATTAGCACAATGGGTCCCTGAGCCATCGAAGCCCGAGTTGGAGACCATAGGGGGCTGGGCATTGATACTGAGCTTGTTGTGGAGTAAGATACTAGCATGCCAGCGGATTGCCCATGAGTTGTTCCTACCCTCGACCTGTGCTTGCAGCATCTTGCTGAAGCGCATAAATCCAGCGTAGTTAAAGTCTCTCTTCTGATCTGGGTTTGCCTCAAGCTGCTGCAATAATTTCTTCCCATCCGGCTCCCAGAGACTCTCCCAGCGGTCGCGCCATGTTGCCCAGCCCCAACTCCCAGCAAAACTCAGTAGGTGGTTGGGTGCAAGCTGAGCCGAACTATAAAATGTACCAGCGTGGATGTGAGCAATCTCTTTGTGGTGGCTGTGGATCTGGAGGTTATCGTTCATCCATCGAAGCAAGTAGGGAGAGAGCCGTAGGTCGTCCTCAAGTACAATGACACACTCATGCCGAGCTAGGACTCTCGAGACCCCCTCTGTTACATTGCGAGCTAGCCCCACATTAGTGGGTTGCTCCCACAGTGTCACCATGGGGTGCTGTGCCATTTCCTGTACTATGGCACGCACTTCGTGCACACTGTCGATGTCATCATCACCTTTCGCCCCATCGCTAAGTATGTATAGCGGAGTCTCCTCTGCCTCGGGTTGTCTCCAGTAGTCTCGGAGCAGTTGAGCGGTATGCTTCGGGCGGTTGTATACCAAGAGGAGCACCGGAGCCTTGGGAGTATCGTTATAGACACGCTTGAGCCCCGCAAGGTCGAGAGGGGGTCTCCGAAGCCAGAGGTTTGCCTCTTTGCGAAGTCTCCATAGCCTCTTGCCGTCACCTCCCTTCAGCCATAGTTTTATAGGACCTCGCCAGTATCGAAGCAGTGTAGACTCATAGAGCGGCGAGCATAGTTCGGTAAGGTGGTAGGTGTAGTCTAGCCACCTCCTTTTCTCAGGGGTGGGAGTGCTCTCACTGCGGGCATGGATCCCAGTGCGCGTTGTGTCTATAACTAATTTGAGCCCAGCTGCTTGCAAGCGAGAGCAAAACTCCGTATCCTCGCCATAATGAAAGAAGAGTGGGCAGAAAAGTCCGACTGTAAGTAGCGTCTGACGGGGTACGTACCATATCGCCGCATTGGCTGCGGGCACTTCGATCAGAGGCTTGCTAGTGTCCTCGGGTAGATAGTGAGCAAAGCCACGCTCCACTTGCTTCCCATCTGCGGATAGGTGCAGTGGTGAGATGACACCGATTTCGGGGTCTTTATCAGCCTGAGCTGCAAGGGCTCGTATCGTATCTGCCGAGATCTGTGCATCCTGATTGAGGAGGACGACACCTTTGTACCCGCGTACGAGCGCCAGCTCCAGCCCTATGTTGTTTGCAGCACCGAAGCCAAGATTGTGAGATCTAGGGTGCACTTCCACAAAGGGGAAGTCGCTCCCGAGCTGTTGCAAGGTGTCATCGGTAGAGCCGTTGTCCACCACCATGATGTCAATGCCCTTGCGGTCATCGACAAATGGGTCTAGGCAGAGGTGGAGGAATGGTGCAGCATTGTGTGTGACAATGACCACAAGGATATTCTCATTTGACATGTCACGCATGACCTGCTTACCTCACTGTCTCACCTAGCTCTCTTGCGCTCTGTCTCGGAGAGTAATATCTTGCGCATGCGGATGTTCTTGGGAGTGATCTCCACTAGCTCATCCTTACGTATGTACTCTAGAGCATCCTCTAGTGAAAATTTGATAGCCGGTGCTAGCACCACCTTTTCATCAGTTCCAGAGGCACGCATGTTGGTGAGTTTCTTGCTCTTACATACGTTGACTGCGAGGTCGTCCTCCTTGTTATTCTCACCGATCACCTGACCTTCGTACACCTCCTCTTGAGGATCGATAAAGAAGCGTCCCCTGCTCTGTAGGTTGTTGAGCGAGTAAGCAAAGGCGGTCCCTGTCTGTAGCGCTACGATGGAGCCGTTGTTGCGGGTGTCTATCTCCCCCTTCCAGGGCTCGAAGTCTAGGAAGCGGTGCGCCACGATAGCCTCACCACTGGAGGCGGTGAGTGCCAGGTTGTTAAAGCCAATGATGCCTCGAGAGGGTATCTTAAACTTAAGGAACGTCCGATCGCTCTTCTGCTCCATCATCGTCAGCTCGCCCTTACGCTTAGAGACGATGTCGATGATGCGTGAGGCTACCTCCTGGGGTACGTTGACGCTCAGCTCCTCTATCGGCTCGTGTAATACTCCATCTATCTCTCGCGTGATCACCTGTGGCTGACCTATTTGGAGCTCGTACCCCTCGCGGCGCATAGTCTCAATGAGCACGGAGAGGTGCAGCACACCACGACCAAATACGTTCCACCCCTCGCCACTCTCACTTGGCTCTACGCGTAGGGCGAGGTTGCGGTCAAGCTCCTGCATGAGCCGCTCATGGATGTGGCGAGATGTGACAAACTTACCCTCCTTGCCGAAGAATGGTGAGTCGTTGATGGTGAAGCGCATGCTCATCGTTGGCTCATCGATAGCAATAGTAGGCAGTGCCTCTGGGTGAGCTGCGTCACAAATGGTCTCTCCGATCTCGAAGTCCTCCAGCCCCACTACGGCACAGATGTCTCCGCTACCTACCTCTGAGACGCGTTTGCGACCGAGACCTTCAAAGATGTCGATCTCCTTGATCCGGCTGGGTACCTTAGACCCATCGCGCTTCATCAGTACTATCTGGTCTCCCTCCTTGATCGTACCTCGATGCACACGACCTATGGCGATACGTCCTACGTAGGTGGAGTAGTCGAGTGTCGTGATCAGCATCTGCAGTGGACCCTCCTCCACGGTTGGTGCTGGGATATGCTCAATGATCGCATCGAGGAGTGGGGTGATGTTGTCATTTGGCTGGCGCCAATCCTCGGAGAACCACCCCTGCTTCGCTGAGCCGTAGAGCGTCACGAAGTCTAGCTGATCTTCGTTGGCGTCAAGGTTAAACATCAGGTCAAAGACCATCTCCTGTACCTCGTCGGGTCTGCAATTTTCCTTATCCACCTTGTTGATCACCAGGATAGGCTTGAGCCCCATCTCGATGGCTTTGCCCAGCACAAAGCGTGTCTGGGGCATCGGACCCTCGAAGGCATCTACGAGGAGGAGGCAGCCATCGGCCATATTGAGTACGCGCTCTACCTCCCCGCCAAAGTCAGCGTGCCCTGGGGTGTCTATGATATTTATCTTATAGCCGTTGTACTTGATCGAGACGTTTTTTGAGGTGATGGTGATCCCACGCTCCCTCTCGAGGTCGTTGCTGTCGAGTACCTGCTCTAGCTCTTCCTTCTCTTCGCGAAAGAGGTGCCCCGCCTGTAGCATGCGGTCGACTGTAGATGTCTTACCATGGTCTACGTGGGCGATGATGGCTATGTTTCGTATCTTTCTTTCTTCCATATTACCTAATATATCCTTCTTTTGTGGTGCAAAATTACCAATAAATGTTAGTACCATCGCACTTATCAGGTAGTTTGATCAATTGTAAGGCAAAGAGAGCGATTGAAATGACACCTCTCCGTCAAGTGAGGATTGGGCAATTAGGTGCGGTTGCTTTTGATATTAAAAAGAGGATGAGGGGCAATGAAGATTGGGCTCCTTCTGGATGCAAGTCGGTTTTCTATAGAAGTGTCTAGTGATGCGAGCTCTGAAGTGAGGGAAAAATGACCTCCGAACTTAAAAAATCTAAGTTCCGGTCTTAGATGCGTCGAAGTTGGGAACTTAGATAAGTTTAAGTTCCGGTCTCGGATCAATCGAAGTTCGGGTCTTGGTGGTTGCAAAGTAGTAATGTCTGTATTTTGTAACTGCGGTGAGTCCTTTTTATAAGTGTGGAGCCTCCCCTCACTTCCATGGGAGGTGGATCACCCAGGATATCGGTTTCGTCGACAATTAGTGCACAGTCGGGATCGCATTCTCATGATAAAATCATATATTTGTAGTAGTTGAATAAACCAAGATAGTTAGACCGAAAAAGAGAAGAGAAGATGGAGATAAAACTAACTGAGGAGGATCTGTCGCAGCTCAAACAGAAGGGGATCAGCCAGAAGACTTTGGAGGCTCAATTGAGCCGATTTGAACAAGGGTTTAAGCCCATCAATATCGTGGCTCCTGCGGGAGTGGAGGGGGGTGTCAAGGTCTTTGATAACGAGGAGCTGGGTGACCTCCTAAAGGTCTGGGATGATGCTCTGATGAGCCCTGAGCTGAAGGTGCAGAAGTTTGTTCCCGCCTCTGGGGCAGCGTCGAGGATGTTTAAGGAGCTCTATAAGTACCTCAAGGGAGCAGAGCCCTCAGAGAGTGTGACTCAGGTGATAGAGCATCTGGATGATTTTGCTTTTTCGGATGCCCTTGACCGTGCCTGTATGCTGGGTGAGGGTGGTAAGTCTAGTGCTAAGCTGATAGAGATAGGTGAGGGGCGTACGGTGATCAGATACCTGCTCGAAGAGGAGGGGATGAACTATGGTCATCTGCCCAAGGCGCTCATCTTATTTCACCGGTATGCCCATGGTACCCGGACGGCAACTGAGGAGCAATTGGCCGAGAGTGCCAAGTATGCAAGCAATAGCACCCGCATCGTCCACGTCCATTTCACCCTCTCGCCAGAGCATATAGCACCATTTCAGACCCTGCTCTCACGGAGGTTGTCTGACCTGGAGGATCGCTATTCGGTGAAGTACGATGTGACCTACAGCATCCAGAAGCCGGAGACCGATACCATCGCGGTGGATCTGAATAATCAGCCGATGAGAGGTGAGGATGGCTCACTTATGTTTCGCCCAGGAGGGCATGGCGCTCTTATCGAAAACTTGAATGAGCTGGATGCAGATATCATCTTCATCAAAAATATAGACAACGTGGTGCCGGACCACTACGTGGCTGATACCATCATTTATAAGAAGGCGATAGGTGGGTATCTGATCACCCTTCGCAATCAAGTACATAAGTACATGGCAGAGCTCTCGGAGGAGGGGCGTCCGAGTAGCTCTGAGCTTGAGGAGATGCGAGAGTTCCTTGAGACTGCATTTTGCGTTACCATCGAAAATTGGTCGGAGCTCTCTCCTGATGCTCAGGCGGATCAACTTCGGGAGCTCTTGAATCGCCCGATACGGGTCTGCGGCATGGTGCGCAACGAGGGTGAGCCTGGCGGAGGTCCCTATATCGTGCGTGATGCGGAGGGGGTCACCTCACTCCAGATACTGGAGAGCACGCAGATAAATAGGGAGGATCCGGAGCAGAGAGAGGCGTTTAATAAGAGTACCTACTTCAACCCCGTTGATCTAGTGTGCTGTGTTAGAGCTTATAAGGGTCAGAAGTTTGACCTCACTGCCTTTGTAGACGAGGAGACAGGTTTCATGAGTCATAAGAGCAGTGGAGCACGGGATCTAAAGGCACTGGAGCTGCCAGGTCTGTGGAATGGAGCTATGAGTCGTTGGAACACCGCATTTGTAGAGGTGCCAGTCACGACCTTCAACCCCGTCAAGACGGTCAATGACCTCCTTCGCCCTGTACATCAGTATAATAGATAAGAATAATAACAAAGAAAATATTGAGATATGTCAGAGATTAAGAGTAGACTCCATGCACTGCGTAAGGTGATGGAGCAGAATGATATTGATGCTTACATCATACCTAGTTCGGATCAGCACCTGAGTGAGTATGTGCCTGAGTGCTGGAAGGCGAGAGAGTGGATATCCGGCTTCAATGGCTCGGCAGGTACGGTAGTGGTCACTCGTGAGGAGGCAGGTCTGTGGACCGACTCCCGCTACTTCCTACAAGCAGCACAGCAGCTAGAGGGAACTACCATCGAATTACGCAAGATGGGACTTCCGGAGACGCCCTCCATTACGGACTATCTGCGGACCAAGCAAGAGGTGAAGAGAGTGGGCTTTGCAGACCGGTCAATGTCTCTCCTAGAAGCCAGGAAGTACGAGGAAGCACTCTCTGTCGCTGGTAAGGAGGTTGTAAGTGACCTTAATCTGATAGCAGAGGTATGGAGCGATGCCCCTGAGGTGCCGAAGAATGAGTTCTTTGAACAACCGCTGAAGTATGCTGGAGAGAGTACCAAGGATAAGGTGGCTAGAGTGAGAGAGAAGTTGGCTGCTGCTGGTGCCAATACTCAGATCATCACGATGCTCGATGAGGTAGCTTGGCTCTTCAATATTCGGGGCAACGATGTGGCTTACAACCCTGTCGGGATCGCCTATGGTCTGGTGACGAGTGATATGCTCTTGCTATATACGTTTAAGGAGAAACTGCCTCTCGAAGTGAAGAGCCATCTGGGTGCCAATGGAGTGGTGATCCGACCTTATGAAGAGATTTACAACGATGTAGCGGAGTTGCCGAGCGATGCTATCGTCCTCGTTGATCCAGCTCGTACCAATTTTGCCCTCTACCAAGCAATCCCCGAGACGTATTTCCGTGTGGAGCAGCTTAGCCCTATCACGCTCCTGAAAGCCGTAAAAAATGAGGCTGAGTACCAAGGTTACAGAAGTGTGATGCGCAGGGACGGTGCCGCTTTGACCCGCTTCTTCATCTGGCTTGAGCAGAGCTTAGCGAAGGGTGAGCACCCAACTGAGTATGAGGTGGGAGTGAAACTCTCTGCCTTTAGAGCTGCAGATGAGCAGTATGTGAGTGACAGCTTCGGCACAATTGCGGGCTATCGTGGGCATGGCGCAATTGTACACTACAGTGCTACGCCTGAGAGCTCCTATGAGTTGGAGCCCGAAGGTCTCTTCTTGCTAGACTCCGGTGGTCAGTACCACGATGGTACGACCGACATCACTCGTACAGTCTCACTTGGGAAACATCCGACATCGGAGCAAAAAGAGGACTACACTAGAGTGTTGAAGGGGCATATACGGCTAGCAATGGCGGTGTTCCCGGAGGGTACGTGTGGCGTTCATCTAGATCTCTTGGCGAAGCAAGCGCTCTGGAGTGTGGGTAAGAACTATGGTCATGGTACCGGACATGGGATAGGACACTTCCTCAACGTGCATGAGGGGCCACAAAATATTCGAACTGACCTCAATCCGACACCGATAATGGTCGGGATGGTTACTTCGAATGAACCTGGATTTTACCTCGAAGGTCAGTACGGGATACGTATCGAGAACCTGATCCGTACGGTGCCACATAGCGAGACTGACTTTGGGAAGTTTTTCCGCTTTGAGACCCTAACGCTTTGCTACATGGATAGCAAGCTGGTCGATGTTGCACTGCTCACCGATGAGGAGCTAGAGTGGTATAACCAGTATCAGACACGCGTCTACGACGAGGTTTCCCCACTGCTTAACGCTGACGAAGCTGTGTGGCTAAAGGAGAAGACTGCCCCTCTCTCTAGATGACGAAACCCCAACGCAAGACCAAAAGAGTATGGCTATCATACAGACTGTGAGGGGCTTTACCCCTCAGATACATGAGAGCTGCTTCCTCGCTCAGAACGCAGTGGTGGTGGGCGACGTTCAGATAGGAGAGGGCAGTAGCATCTGGTTTGGCGCAGTGGTGCGTGGCGATGTCAATAGCATCCGGATCGGAAAGAACGTCAATGTGCAGGACGGGGCAGTTGTGCATACACTGTACCAAAAGTCAGTGTCAGTGCTGGAGGACAATGTCTCCATAGGGCATAATGCGATCATCCATGGTGCTACCGTCGAGGAGGGCGCACTTGTAGGGATGGGAGCTATCGTAATGGATCATGCAGTCGTCGGACGTGGAGCTATCATCGCTGCCGGTGCCGTAGTACTCACCGGCACGAAGGTAGAGCCGGGCGCCCTGTATGCCGGTGTCCCTGCAAAGTTTGTTAAGATGGTAGACCCACAGCAGAGTGCAGAGATCAATAAGCGGATCTCCGATAACTACCAGATGTATGCCTCATGGTTCCCACCCCAAGATGAGTGATCACCTCGGCTACCATGGGACCAAATTGGGGCTACCTTGCGGTTGACCCTAAAAAGAGTTACCTTTGCCCCCAATATTGTAATATATAGAACGTTATAACCCAATTAGAAAGCATGAATATCTCGATACTGGAGCAGACGAATAATCGCGTACGCTTGGAAGTCGCCATCGAGCAGAGTGACTATCAAGACAAGGTTAAGAAGGAAATAAATAAGGCATCTAGGACTATGAATGTCCCAGGTTTCCGCAAAGGCAAAGTCCCCACACAAGTGGTTAAGAAGATGGTGGGCGAGCAGTTGCGTGTCGAAGCCATCAACGACATCCTTAGCTCTGCTCTGTCTGATTATATGAAGGATAAGGAGCTCAACGTTGTCTCCTATCCGGTGCCACTCGAGTCCAATAGCGAGGAGTTGAAGAAAGAGGATCCCAAGATGATCTTTGATATAGCTCTGATCCCTGTCGAAGACATGGATCTCGACTTCTCTGGTGAGACCTTCAAGAAGTATGAGGTGACGGTCAGCGACGAGGATGTTGCAGAGAACCTCGAGCAGATACGCAAGAGCATGAGCGGTCTCATGGACATCGACAAGATGGAGGACAACGCTGTCATCACCGGTGATGTTGCAGAGCTAGACGGTGATGTAGTGAAAGAAGATGGCATCAAGAAGGAGAGCGTGATGATCTTCGTTAACTACATGAAGGACGACGAGGAGAAGGCAAAGTTCAACGACGTTACCAACGGATCGATCGTGATCTTCAACCCCTACAAGGCATTTGCTGGAGAGAAGTCTGAGGTCAGTTTCATGCTAGGAATAGACAAGGAGGAGGTCGAGTCGGTCAAGGACAAGGAGTTTAGCGTAGAGATCAAGAGTATCCGCGCTATGCGTGAGCCGGAGTTGAATCAGGAGTTCTTCGATAGGGTCTTCGGCGAAGATGTGGTGAAGAGCGAAGAGGAGGCTAAGGCTAAGATCAGGGAAAACCTGGAGCAAAGTACTAAGAATGATGCGAACTTCCTCTTCTCTAGAGACTTCTTCAAGTTTGTCAATGAGGAGCGTGCTCCAAAGCTCGAGCTTGCAGACGAGGTGATCATCGAGTCGCACATGAACGCTCGCTCTGCTGATAGTGAAAAGCAGTTTGATGAGAAGGAGGCACTGAGGGAGCTTCGTGAGAGCCTTTATCTGCGTCAGCTGGCAAAGAAAGAGGAGCTCGAGGTCTCCTATGAGGAGATCACAGACTTCACCTACAGGTCTCTCAATGCTCAGTTTGCCGAGATGGGGTGGAACGCTCCAGCAGACATCCTACAGAAGCAGACCGAGGAGCGACTGAAAGATGAGAACCACGTCTATAATGTGGAGAACTTCCTTCTCGGTCGCAAGGTGACTGATAAGCTACAAGAGCGACTCAACCTTGAGGTGCAGACTGTAACTATGAAGGAGCTGAGCGACCTCGTATCACCCAAGGCTAATAGAGAAGAGGTGGCTACAGAGGCAGAGGAGACTGCTGTTGAGGAGTAAGCTACAAGCTACTTAGCATAAAGAGAAAGAGGGGTGACGCCAAAAGTGTCACCCCTCTTTTCATATCTATTGGTTGCCGAGACGGAGATCAATAGCTGTGTCTCCTCAATTGATCAAGCTCACGCTTCTGCTCTCTCTCCTTGATAGCAGCTCTCTTGTCGTACAGCTTCTTACCACGCGCTAGAGCGATCTCTAGCTTTGCATAGCCCCTGCTGTCTATAAAGAGTTTGAGGGGTACTATGGTCAGTCCGGCATCCTTGGTCGCATTGGCAAGCGTGCGTATCTCCTTGCGATTGAGCAGGAGCTTACGATCTCTTCGAGTCTCATGGTTGCTAAAAGATCCGTGGGTATACTCCGCCACGTAGACGTTCTTTGCCCACACCTCACCACGATGGATGATGCAGTAGCTATCCACGAGCGACGCTTTGCCCATGCGTATCGACTTGATCTCCGTGCCCACCAGCACGATGCCAGCAGTGTAGGTATCAAGTATCTCGTAGTTAAATCTGGCTTTGCGGTTGTTGATCAACACGCTGCCCTTTATCTTATCTTTCTTTTTTGCCATAGCGTGCAAAGTTAGAAAATATTTAGGAGAGTCACTGCTCATTGCTCCAATCTTGCAGAAAAATCCGATCCGGACTTATATAACCCTTGCATGCCAACTTAGGAAAAACCGAGACCCGAACTTAAAAATTCTAAGTTGGGAACTTAGAGTTGTCGAAGTTGGGAACTTAGATGCATCGAAGTTCCCAACTTAGAATTTTTAAGTTCGGAGCTTAAAGAGAGGGCACTTCAAACTCCGGATCAATAAACACTTGTCTCGGGTCTGCTTTTTATCGAAGTGCCGGGCCTTCCAGGCTCCTCGTTTCGGTCTTTCTTGATACTATTTTGGAGCCTGGCAAGGTAGCACTTTTGAGGAGCTGTGCTGTATGTCGGTGCTCCGGGACTCTGCAGAATTATCATTACATTTGTGTAGTAGGAGATGGGGGAGTTTGGTACCTATTTTTATCATGGATCAGAAAGAAAAGGTTTTTAGATATAGTCTCGAGGAGATCCCCAGTGTGGCAGAGAAACTTCTAGAGCAGTATGGGGAGCAAAGGGTGTGGCTACTTGACGCCCCTATGGGAGCGGGTAAGACCACGCTCATCAAGGAGGTGTGCCACCAGCTAGGTGTGGTGGGCGATGTGCTGAGCCCCACCTTTGCGATCGTGAATGTCTATCCGCGCTTTGACGGTGAGGATGTCTATCACATGGATTGCTACCGATTGGAGAGTGAGGCGGATGCCCGACGTATAGGAGCTGATGAGTATCTGGAGAGTGGGGCTTGGTGCTTTGTCGAGTGGCCGGCAGTGCTGGGTAATATGCTACCGGAGGAGGCGTTGTGGCTGAGGATAGATGTAATAGAGGAGGGACGGAGGAGAGAGCTCTCTGTCTTGGAGGGGGATGTCGAGCCATTTTATATGCAAGAAGAGTAAGGACCAGTTATGGAGTTGGATAAGTGGCTTAATCAGGAGGAGCTTTTTACTGAGAGTGAGTATTCGACAGAGGAGCTCATATCAGATCAGTTGGCTTGGTACGAAGAGCAGACACGTGTGGGGCATTATGGTTTGGTCCTTGAGGCGATGCCGGCTCTCAACATGGTCGATAAGGAGCGGTACAAACAGCTGCAGACCACTTATGATCTCTTAGTAGACTATTATCTCAAGGGCAGTGTAGACCCTGATCGAGCTTCTATACTGACTGAGATTGGTCGTGAGATCATGCGGATCTTAAGAGCTGCTGATCATAAGATAAAGCTCGATAAGGAGCCTTTCGGAGTACGGTATGATACGCTGACGAGATTGGAGCAGAGCTTTGGCGATGGTCTTGACAAGATCCCTGATACCATCGGTCTGCTCTTGAGGAGCAATGAGGAGGAGAGTGGCTACTTCGACCATCTAGAGGAGCTCTTTGACCTCGTCTGGACTAAAGTAGAGCTCACAGAGGATGATTCGCTGGCACTGCAGGCACTCATGACGAATGGTGGGCATCAGCTTGCCACACAAGCCATCGTGGGGGCGCTCTTTGTGGGTGCTATGGAGTTTTTTGATCTGCGTAAGTTGCGACTACTCCTTATGACGCTTGAGGAGTCACCGCATGAGCGCACCATTGGAGCTGCCTTAGTGGCACTGTTGATGCTAGGGCGTAGGCACCAAGATGAGTTGGAGGCATTGCACTCAGACTTCATAGGTCAGGTCACTAATCATCTATTGCAGAGGAGCATGGATACGGATGAGAGACAGCTCTTGCTCGCTATCCGCACTATCTATACAGCCTATCAGACGACGTCGCTTCATCAGCTGTTTAAGGAGAGGGTGCTCCCAGAGCTGGCAAACCTATCACAGCGTATGCAGCAGCTCCTCAATAGTGGCACCGGAGACTTAGCTCAGAGGATGCAGGAGCTGAGCCACGAGGAGTCGGAGGAGATGTATGAGATCTCGGGGCTGATGGAGAGCACTCAGAGAGATTTTCAAAATATCATCTCGCAGGACTCGGATGTCGCCTTTCACATGACGGCACAGATGAAGGTTCACCCTTTCTTTAATAAGGTGAGTCATTGGTTTTTACCCTATTCTAAGCACCACCCGAGTGTAGATAGGGATGCTGCTACTTCGCTAGAAGAGCTGATCCCAGTGCTATTTCAGGGGCATGTGCCATGCTCATCTGATTTATACTCATTTGCAGTGTTGGACTCTTTTGGTATGATCCGACAGCAGATCCAGCAGCAGCTCGATGGGATGCCGCTACCGGAGCCGGCGGTCAGCAATAAGTCATCTCTGGAGCAGGGGATGCGGGACTTCGCCTTTGGTGCCTATCGGTTTTATACCCTTTCGATGCTTGCAGGTGAGTTGGTGAATCCTTTTGAGGATGAGCCAATGGTGATGGATGGCCCCTTTACCAGAGATCAACTTCTCTTTGCCGAAGATGACTTGGAAGAGCTGGTTGGCTTCCTAAAGCAGATCAGGTTTTATCTGCATACAGAGGGGCTCTACTTGCGTCTTTATAGGTTTTATGATCACTCTTCGGCAGACTTGTGGCGCTCTCTTTCGGCCACCCGACTGATACTTAAGGATGATGAGCTTGCACTTGAGCTCCTGCTGCGTGCCGTGGAGGTAGAGGGGATTACCCCAATTACGGCGAAGAAGATAGGCGAGCTGAAGATCGATCTTGAGGGAGTGGAGTCTGTGCTTGAGTGGATAGAACGGTGCGAAGCGAGCCTGCCTAGTCAGGACCAACTTGAGCTAGTACAGCAGAGGGCACTCCTACTCTATGAGCAGCAGGAGTACGAGCCAGCACTAAGTGCAGTGCATAAGGCGCTTTATCTAGGTGAGGGTGCGGAGGTAAGTGAGACCGGAGCAACGATGCTCTTGATGGCGAAGATACTGCTCCACCTGATGCGACCTGAGGAGGCGAAGCGTCAGTTGGATCATTTTGCTGAGAAGTATGGGGCGCTTGAGGGAGACCTCTCCTTGGTGAGTGGTGTGATCCGAATGGCGATGGGGCAGAGTACGCAAGAGGCTGTGCGTCAGATGCGACAAACAATCAAGGAGGGTAGGGTGCGAGAGGACGTGGAGAGCCTGATTAGCTTGCTTTCGATATACGACTTCGCTCCTTGGGAGCTTGCACTCTTGACAGATCTGGTATATGCTGAAGATACTGAGTGAGTGGGGTGTATGAGACGTTTGAAAGCAATGATAGCAGCCGTTGTGATCGTAACTCTAGGGTTACTCACCAGCTGTTCTAAGGAGAAGGAGTATCAGCAGGTCTTAAGGCTAAGATACAACTCTAGTCGGATCGAGTACGATACCGAATGGCGCTTGGTGGCACTTGGAGCCTCCGAGGTTACAATAACGCCAATCAAGGCTAAGAAGGAAGGACTTATTGACATCAAGCAATACTTCAAGAAAGATACACTTGATGCGTTTCTACTATTCGATGAAGCAGGTCACTTACAGCTACCTCTCTTCGTCGATACAGTCGATGTCAGAGTCGAGGTGAATGACACTCTCTTTAAGCTAGATGGCATCAGGTATGCAGATGAGATCGTAGAATGGCAGAGGGCACTTCGCAACTCTGATGAAGACCTCTCCGGAAGTATGATGGAGCTGATCACCAAGCTAGATCGGCAAAAGATGGCACCCATCATCATCTTAGACCTCATGAATAGATTTCCCGAGACCGCATGTCTGGATGCGCTCAGTCCTGCTCTCCGTAATGCTGTATATCGCTTCAGTGGTTATGACAAGCTCCTAGGTATGCCCGCAGGTTACTTCGAAGGTAGTTCTTTCTCAAAAGGGAGTAGAGCTCCGGGTCAGTTGCATGTGATTGGTGACCGAGATAGCCTTTACATGACTCGGGAGCTCATGGGAGAGGAGCCGTTGATGCTACTAACATTCGAGAGTGCTCTGGGTCTCGATTCGGTAGAGCTCGAAGAACGGCAAGCCTGGCATGAGGTGTTAGACTCACTTAAGATCCCCTCTTACCATGCCTTACTATTCGCTGATAGTCTTCCCGGAGATCTGAAAGTAATAGAGAAGTCAAAGCGAACTCCGGTGTGGCGTTACTACCTAGTCGATTCGGTCGGAGCTGCGAGCAGGCTGGCAGAAGAGACCCGAATTGAGACACTCCCGTCGTACATCCTCGTGGACACCTTGCTGTACCAATGGCGTGAGTGGCATTCGAGAGACAGTGTCGTTAACTTCATAAATCAGATGAGAGAGGGTTTGTAATGGCGGGTGAGTTGAGGTCCCAACTGGTAAAAGTCTATAGCTCAGCTGTGAGTGGTATTTCAGCCACCACCGTAACGATTGAGGCACAAGCATCGCGTGGCACACAGTTCATGCTCGTCGGTCTCCCAGATGTGGCTGTCAAGGAGAGCCACCAGCGAGTACAGGCAGCCATGGCTCAGAGTGGGCTGGAGTATATGATCAAGCGATACATCATCAATATGGCACCGGCAGATCTCCGTAAGGAGGGGTCTGCGTACGATCTCCCATTGGCGATAGCGATCACGGCACTCAATGAAGGCATCCCCACAGACCGGCTAGACCGAACGGTCATCATGGGCGAACTCTCGCTCGATGGTGGTGTACAGCCGATCCGAGGTGTGCTCCCAATGGCACTTAATGCCCGAAGGGAGGGCTACGAGTCTATCATCGTCCCTGAGGCGAACGCACAAGAAGCGGCAGTGGTAGAGGGGATCACCGTCTACGGTGCCAAGCAACTTATCGATGTCGTTGCCTTTATGCGGGGAGATGAGAGCCCGCTAGCCAGATACACTTACAGTGAGCCTGAGCTGAGCGGCACACACGACCTACTACAACTAGACTTCGCAGAAGTTAAGGGTCAAGCTGAGGTGAAGCGTGCCATGGAGGTGGCAGCTGCTGGCATGCACAATATGATCATGGTTGGTCCTCCAGGCAGTGGTAAGACGATGATGGCTAAGCGATTGCCGAGCATACTACCCCCATTTACTAAGGACGAAGCTCTGGAGACCA
Organism: Porphyromonas sp.; assembly: GCA_030532365.1. Lineage (GTDB taxonomy): Bacteria > Bacteroidota > Bacteroidia > Bacteroidales > Porphyromonadaceae > Porphyromonas_A. The sequence goes on along the minus strand of JAUNLH010000003.1, from coordinate 27,141 downwards.
TGATGATCCACTCCGTAGCTGGTACGTTGCAGACACATACTTCTCTGATGCGAGAGCGCCCTTTCAGATCCCCGCACCATAGCACCTCCAATGTAGCTCTGGTGGGTGGCGGCACCTATCCAAAACCAGGTGAGATCTCTTTGGCACACAATGGTGTCTTATTTCTCGATGAGCTCCCAGAGTTTGCTCGCAACGTACTCGAAGTCCTACGACAGCCACTCGAAGACAGAGAGATCACCATCTCCCGTGCGAAGCAGACCACTATCTTTCCCGCCTCCTTTATGCTGGTGGCTTCCATGAACCCCTGTCCTTGTGGTAATTACAATAACCCTCAGAAGGATTGTCGTTGCACTCCCCAGCAGGTGACCAACTATCTCAATAGGATCTCAGGTCCACTCCTAGACCGAATAGACATCCAAGTGGAGATCACCCCAGTTCCCTTCGATGACCTCTCTGCCCGTGCAGTGGGCGAGCAAAGCGAAGTCATCCGCGAGCGAGTGATGAGGGCCCGCGAGATACAGAAAGAGCGGTTTCGCGGTCTCACCGGCATCCATAGCAATGCACAGATGACCCCAGCGATGATGAAGGAGTTTGTGAAGGTAGACCAAGTGGGGATGGAGCGAATACGCCGCGCGATGGAGGCATTCGCACTCTCAGCACGCGCTTACGACAGGATCCTCAAGGTAGCTCGGACGATCGCAGACCTAGAGGGGAGCGAGATCGTACAGGGTCACCATGTCGCTGAGGCGGTAGGCTACCGCAAGCTAGATAGAGATACGTGGGGTAGAGTATAGAAAGGAGTTCCCCTAATCTATCAGCTCATCTCCGCTTATGATCCCATTCATAAGGGCGTAGAAAGTGAGTCCGGAGACGGTCTTGATGTTGAGCTTCGAGGTGATGTTCTTCCTATGGCTCATCACCGTATTCATACTGATGTTAAGCTCATCAGCTATTTCCTTATTAGTCTTACCCAGAGCCACCTCCTTGAGCACATCGATCTCACGAGGAGAGAGGGTCCGGTCTAGGTTGCTCTCCTGTCGCCTCCGGTAGTCGTCGAAGAGCTCTTGTAGCTGTATGAGTATTTCGCTCAGCGATACCTTTGTGTCCAGGACTACCGTCTCCGACACCCCCTCTATCGGCTCGTACTGCACTCCCTCTGTAAGCACGACGAGGTGGGTACGCCGTGTGCGAAAATAGTCGCGAAAGAGGGCAGCATGGTTGCTCTCTATGATTGCTATGTCGTAGGGGGTAAAGTCGTCCGCCTTTGCATACGAGGCAAAGCTCTCGTGGTGCTCTACGAGTACTTTCTCTGTAACCTCTCTGATACAGGCATTCAGCCCTTCTCGGCGAAGCGTGTCGGTCATGACGAGTGCGACACGCAAGCGTCTCATATCTTTAGCCATCTCTTACTCCTCTCTGCTTTGGGATTCTGCCTGCTCCATCAAGTGCAATATGGGCAATAAGGTGCTCTGGCGTAGACGGTTGTTACTCTCCAAGTCGATCTTCAGAGCGTTAAGGCTGTAGAGCAGCCCATATATCAGATTGTCGTCAAAGTCACCACTGATATGACGAACGAGCACTTGCATCACGTCAGAAAGAAGAGCCTCGGAGCGATCCTCCGCCTCTACGTCTAGTTGACTGCCATCCACCACCAAGACGCTATCCGATAGCCCGGTGATCCGTCTCCCTAAGTCACTTGCCAGCTCCCTAAAGTGCGGTAGTAGCTCCTTCTCATCTGCCTCTACTCTCGCTGTCAGAGAGCGCTTCAGTTCGGTTAATACGTGTGGTACGGTCTGGATAGCTGGGTTTCCCTGACTGCTGCGCTTCACAAAGGAGTGCAGGTGCACCTCGATATTGGGCAATTGGGCAAAGCGGTAGAAGGCATTGGAGCGCTCCATATAGTCCGCCAAGAGCAATGCCCTCTCGGGGGTCAAGGAGAGGGCTCCCTTGAAGTCCGGATCTAGGTAACTATTGAGGATATGTAGTAGGAAGTCGGTATCGAGCCCCTTAGCTTCGCAGATCTCTTGTATGGTTAGCTCCTTTAGCCCGAGCCGTATCCCAAAACGGCTAAGTATGGGTATCAGTGATATGTGCTCCTGCACTACATCGCTGAGGATATGTTCTTGCTTTATGTGTAACATCGTAGGTTGTATCTATTTGAGTTTCCGATCTGGTATTCAAAGCTAATTAATTTTTAATCAATGGGAGAGCGGACTGTCCATTGATTATTGATGATATCATAAAGCGATCTGCAAGGAATAGAGAAAGTTTGAAATATAGATGATAAGTAACTTTAAGAAGAAGCTTGTGCCCGTCGGAGCTCTGAAGGAGGTGAAAAGTGAGACCCGAACTTAAAATTTCTAAGTTCCGGTCTTAGATTTTCTCAGCTTCCGAGGTGTGTTATCTGAAAGATATACGACCCAATTGTGATAAGAGGGAGCTAAAACTTTGCCTACACCCAGGCTAGCTGGGCAGTTGGTGAGGTCAGCTTAAATATTAGTACCTTTGAAGAATAAATAAGTGATACGTTGAACTGAAAAAATACCTTCTGAAATGCAACTCCGTCCGATTCGATACTTCGTTACAGCTATGGCTGTAGTCTTGGGCAGCTTGGCTCTATTCTTTACATCTTGCAAGAGTGGCAATAAAAGTACAAATGAGCACCTCTCGCTAAGGGTGGGTGCTATGTCGTCGATGGACTACCTGCCGTATGTGATAGCTGAGAAGATAGGGGTCTATGACTCCCTCGGTCTGGACTTGGAGATTGTGAAGTTTTTCTCTGCCAATGATCGAGATGCTGCCTTCCGCGCAGGGCAGGTAGATGGTACCATCACCGACTTTACCAGCGCGGCGATCCAGCATGCCGCAGGGCTCCCTCTTGCGATTGTGGTGAAGCATGATGGTTACTTCGAGATGATGGCAAATGCTGCCTTTACCTCTATGGAGGAGTTGAGGGGAAAGAAGTTTGCCGTGGCACGCAATACGGTCATCGACTACTCCACAGATCTGATGCTCGAGGCAGCAGGTATGGCAGAGTCGGATGTGGAGAAGCCGGAGGTGAATAAGATACCACTCCGATTGGAGATGATGCTTGCCGACGAGGTCGATGCTTCGGTCTTCCCCGACCCATTTATCACCATTGCGAGGGCTAAGGGATTTACCTCACTGTCCTCCACTAAGGAGCTTGATATTTCGGTAGTTGGTACGGTGATGCGTCGCCCTGTGCTAGAGGAGAATGCCGAGGCCGTGAAGCTCCTATTGATAGGGTACAATATGGGGGTGGACTACATCTTATCTCGCTCACTGGAGGACTTGAAGGAGGTACTGGTAGAGGACGCTGGTATCCCCGAGGCACTAGCATCTCAGGTAGTGCTACCTGCCTACCAGCATGCAGTCTTGCCACGGGAGAAGGACATGCGAGCTACGATCAAGTGGCTCCATGAGAAAGAATTGATCCCAGCCGACTATGATGGTGAGGGGCTCGTGGATGGCTCCTTTATCCTTGAGTAAATGAGGAATCTCTAGAGTTTATGAGCACTGTTGAGATAAAGGACCTTTCGGTACAGTATCAAGGTAGAGGCAAGGGTGTCCGCGCCGTAGATGGGGTAAGCCTGACGCTGGAGGAGGGGGAGATCTTGGGGCTTACAGGACCATCGGGCTGTGGTAAGTCGACGATCTTGCACGTACTCTCGGGTATCATCACTGACTATGATGGCACGGCGCTGATAGATGGTGTGCCACCTGACCCAGTGCAGCAGTCCATCGCCCTTGTGCCTCAGGGGCTAGCGCTATTGCCTTGGAAGACAGTTCTCCAAAACATCCTACTGCCTAAGACTTTGGGCAAGAAGCAGTGTGCCAATGCCTCACACCTCGATGAGATCCTAGAGACACTCGAGATCGCATCGCTTGCGGATCGCTATCCAAACCAACTGAGTGGCGGTCAGAGGCAAAGGGTAGCACTGGCGAGAGCCTTTGTGCAAGACCCTGATCTGCTGCTGCTTGATGAGCCTTTTTCGGCACTTGATATCAGTACGGCGGAGCGGAGTCATAGGCTCCTGCAGCGTCTGAGGAGTAGCCAGAACATCACTACCATACTTGTAAGCCATAACATGCAGGAGATCAGTGACCTAGCCGATAGAGTAGTGGTGATGGGAGGTGCTCCGGGTAGAATAGTGACAGAGATGGAGGACACTGAGGAGGAGACCATAGTAAGAGAGATAAAAGCGTGAAACCCACTAGTATATTATATAGATTTCTCGTAGGCACACTGTTGATCAATCTGATCTGGTATGTCGCATATCTCCTCATAGGGGGTAGTGCACTTGTTAATCCACTTGTGGTATACAAGGCTCTCCCCACATTGTTGCAGGGTACAATGAGTGTGCACCTCTTCGCTAGCCTTAGGAGGATCCTCATAGGTATCCCCATTGCCCTCCTCCTTGGTGTCTTGCTCGCATGGCTGATCTACCGGTATCGGCACATAGGGCGGGTGATGAATGCCCTCATCTACCTGAGCTACCCGATACCCAAGCTAGCGCTCCTGCCCATCGTGATGCTCATCGCTGGGCTTGGTGATGCTGGTAAAGTGACTATGATTGTGCTGATACTGGTCTTTCAGGTGATCGTCAATGTGCGTGACAGTCTTGTCAATATCCCACGAGAGAGCTTTCACCTCGCCACTTCGCTCGGTGCATCTGGGGGGCGAGTCTTCCGCCACATCTTACTCCCAGCGGCTCTGCCTGATATCCTCTCGACCCTTCGAGTGGCTATTGGTACTGCCATCTCAGTGCTCTTTGTGACGGAGACCTACGGAACTGACCGAGGGATGGGGTACTTCATTACCGATGCCTGGATGCGATTTGGCTATGTGGAGATGTACGGTGGAATAGTTATATTGAGCATGGTCGGATTTTTGCTTTTTGTCCTAGTCGACATCGCGGAAGAGCGCCTATGCAAGTGGAGGAGTACCGCACTTTGATTTCTCTTTACTTAAAAGGTGCTAAATAGAATGGAATACCGGATTAAGAAGCAAGAGGAACGAGAAAAAAGGTATCTTTGCGAAGTTGTGTACTTATTGCACACTATGCGAGCATGATCCCTATGCAGGATACATGCGAGTAGTGGTGTACTACGTGATTGAGTATTAAGAACTGGGTCGGTGCGACCCTGATACATAAAGATATAGATGAAGAATAGCAGTCAGAAGGTCTGGGGTAAGATGTCTAGCATGATGCTACTGGTACTATTGGTATTGGTAGGGAGTGCGTGTAATCGCAAGGACGAACAGCGAGTTTCACCTTACTACGTAGGGCAGAATACTCCAGCATTTGCTTATATGGAGTTTGACCCCAAGCTCAAGCTGGATCGGGTTACTTTTCACATTGACAACCGTAAGATGAGGATCTGGAACTCCCAGTACCTCCCATTTGGCACTGAGGTGGACTCGGCGTACCTCAACATGGGTATCTCCAATCAGTTGGGCGTGACGATATTAAATGAGACTACAGGTAAGCGTGTGGAGAACTGGGACTCTGCTAAGGGTGACCAACTGATTGAGATCAAGGGCGGTAAGCTGAAAGTGATCGTCGAGAAGGGGGATGCACCCACGCTATCTTACGACCTGCGCCTTATGGGCTATGGCTACGACCCCAATAAGCTCACCTGGGCTAGGCAGGAGCAGAGACTGCCAGTAAAGAGCGACAGAGCTAGGGTCTTGGAGCTAGACGAGGAGAAGTACTGGCTCACACGCCTTGGGAGTGATGCTTCTGCGCTCTACCGTATTACTTCGCTCTCCCCTATACTATTTGACGAGGTTGCGGAGGCTAATATCCCTTCGAAGCTCGCACCAGAGAGTCTTCTGAGAGACCATATAGGTGATGTCTGGGCTGTGACTGACGAGGGATTGCTCTACAAGTCAAGTGATCTGAGAGTGTGGGAAATGGTGGAGCTAGGTAGCATTCGCCTGACACTCTTGATCAGTGATAGGACCACTGACGACAACGCTACACTCCTTACGGCAGTAGGATATGACACAGCAGAGCCTGAGACCTTCTTTACCTACACGATCGAGAGTGGGGTGGTGGAGAAGGGCGTGCAGCTGGACGCTGGCTTCCCAGTACGGGAGGCCTATATCTACACCTATCAGGTGGCGGGGAAGACACACTCAAATATCTTCTCTGGCTTAACGGCAGATGGCACACCGGCAGTCTCTAGTTTCTTTACTTCAGACGGTATCAACTGGGGTGAGGCTCCATATAGCAATAATGCCCTAGCTGAGACACTTCCTGTACGGGGTGGGCTCTTCCTTAACCCCTTTAACAACAAGGATATCTATGTGGTAGGGGGTATTTATAATGGGGGTGAGCCCTCTAATAGAATCTGCAAGAGTGATGACCGCGGTAACGCATGGAAAGAGCTGTCGAAAGAGCAGGCGCCGGGTGAGACCTTCCGTCCACGGCATGGCGCATCTGGTCTCATCGGTAGCTATGTTGGGGGGATGCCTCAGTTTTATATCTTTGGTGGAAACATCGGAGGTGAGTCCTCGGATGAGATCTGGTTGGGCTGGCTTGATACCACCGGTGGTATTCTGAACGATTTTGATTGATAATTAGTTGTCAGCAGAGAGGGAAGCAATGAAAAGCTCTTGTCTACAACAGATAGACCCCAAACGCGTGCCAAGGCACATTGCTATCATAATGGATGGTAATGGTCGTTGGGCAAGAGCTCGCGGAGAGGACAGAAGTTTTGGTCACGAACAAGGCACGGAGAGTGTGCGAGCGGTGATACAAGCAGCAACTAAGTTGGGAGTGCAGTCTCTGACGCTATACACCTTTTCGGAGGAGAACTGGAAACGCCCGGAGGTGGAAGTCCAGCTCTTGATGCAGCTTTTGGTCACTTCTCTGAATAATGAAATAGACGAGCTGGATGAGAAGGGAGTTCAGCTAAAAGTTATCGGTGACCTCGAGCTCCTGCCAGCAGAAGCTCGGCAATCGCTCCTTGATGGGATTGAGCGTACGAGCAGTAATGATGGCCTTCAGCTCATCCTAGCGCTGAGCTACTCGGGCAGGTCGGAGATACTTCGTGCTGTGAATAGCCTCATAGAGAAGGGAGCGACGCAGGTAGATGAGGTAACCTTTAATGCAGAGCTAGCTCTAGGAGCGTTGAGTATCCCAGATCCTGACCTTCTGATCCGGACAGGTGGGGAGCAGCGTGTAAGTAACTTCTTGCTCTGGCAGATAGCATATACTGAGTTTTATTTCACTCCTACCTTTTGGCCGGACTTCGGTGAAGAGCAGCTGTATGAAGCGGTGTACGACTACCAACAGAGGGAGCGACGATATGGGCGGACGGGAGACCAAGTCAAGGATGATTATAGATGATAGATATAATAGAATGAATCATAGAGACAGACGCTATCACCTCAAGTTTATTGTAGCATCACTCTTTATAGTATCCAGTGCAAGCCTTGGAGGGCTGGTACTTGCGCAGGAGTCAGCTACAAACCACACGGATTCGATACCGCCACACGAGGTGCCAGTCATTACATACAGCCATCCGGTGACTAAGGTCATAGCAGGCATTGAGCTGAGAGGCAATGAAAGCTACGATGAGAGTGTCGTGATGAATATCTCCGGTCTCAAGGTTGGGCAGCGTGTAACGATCCCGGGAGAAGAGATCACTCAGACGGTACAGAACTACCTACGCAATGGGCTGTTTAGTGAAGTGAGTGTCGAAGCAACCCGCATGGTAGGTGACTCTGTGTGGCTAGCTATCAATATCAAAGAGCAACCTCGTCTGTCTCAGCTTAATATCAACGGAGTGAAGAAGAGCGAAGCAGATGACCTCAAAGAAGGGAAGTTGCTGGCACTCCAGCAGGGAGCGCACATCACGCCGAATATCATTGATCGATCTAAGATCATGATAGGGAGATACTTCGATGATAAGGGCTTCAGTGAAGCGTCAGTCAATGCCCGCACTACTCCAGACCCCAAGCGCCCCGGCTATGTCATACTAGACTTTGATATTCAGAAGAATACTAAGACGAAGGTCGAAACGATCTCTTTCATCGGCAATGAGGCACTAAGTGATGCCCAGCTTTTAAGAGCGATGAAGAAGACTAACGAGCGATTTGACTTGTCTAAGCGACCTTGGGTCAGCTTCCTTGAGATATTCAGCCAAAAGAAGTTCGTAGAGAGTGATTACAAAGATGACCTCAACAACATCATTGAGCTGTATCACCAGCATGGCTATAGGGACGCTGAAATATTGAGCGATACGATCTACCGCCACGATGACAAGCGAATAAATATCGATATTGCATTGAGCGAAGGTGACCAGTACTACATTAAGGACATCAACTTTGTTGGGAATACCAAGTACCCATCTGACCAGCTTCAGGAGTTGTTAGGTATGAAGCCGGGTGATGTGTACGACCAAAAGAAGCTCAACGATCGTCTGGTCGTCGACGAAGACGCTATCAGTAATGTCTACTCGAATAATGGCTACCTCTTTGCCTATATGGTCCCTATTGAGACTGAGGTAAAGGGCGACTCCGTGACTCTGGACATCCGTATTACGGAGGGTAAGCCAGCCACGATCAATAAAGTGGTGATAAGGGGTAACGACCACGTATATGAGGAGGTGGTGCGAAGAGAGCTCTATACTAAGCCAGGTATGCTCTTCAATCGTGACTATGTCATGCGTACGATGCGCCAGGTGATGCAGATGGGGCACTTCGATCAGGAGAAGATCGTACCCAATCTAATCCCACATGAGGAGAGCGGTACCGTCGACATTGAGTGGGATCTGACCCCACGCTCTAACGACCAGATAGAGTTGTCGCTAGGTTGGAGTCAGACAGGCCTGATCGGAATGGCAGGCTTGACCTTCTCTAACTTCTCGATGCGTAACCTTTTCAATAAGAGCTCCTACCGCAATTTACTCCCTAGAGGAGACGGACAAACGCTCTCCCTGAGAGTGCAGACCAACGCCCGCTACTATCAGAGCTATAGCTTGCAGTTTGTCGACCCATGGTTCGGTCGCAAGCGCCCCAACATGTTTAGCTTCTCCGCATATTACAGCCGTCAGACAGACATCAACCGCAACTACTTCAATACACAGATGGAGGATATCATGCAGATGAATCCCTACATGATGGGCGGATATCCTTATGGTTATGGCTACGGTGGCTATGGAGGGTATGGTGGCTACGGTTACCCCTATGGTTACGGGGGTTATGGAGGCTACGGTGGCTATGGCGATCCAAGTGCTCTTTATGAGAGTGCCTTCGACCCCGATAAGACGCTGGATATGCTGGGTCTGAGTATTGCTTATGGTAAGCGACTCACTTGGCCTGACGATAACTTCCAGGTTCAGTTTGGGCTCAACTATACCATGTATAGGATGAAGAACTGGAGCTCATACTACTATAACTTTGGTATGGAAAATGGAGTTGCCAATGACATCAACCTTTCAATGGTGTTGACTCGCAACTCTATGGACAATCCCATCTATACTAGACGAGGCTCCAACTTTACGCTAAATGCGTCAAGCACACTTCCTTACTCCCTATTTGATGGAGTGGACTACAGCGATCCTACCCTCTCGCCCGAGGAGAGAAATAAGTTCATCGAGTACTATAAGCTAAAGGGTAAAGGACAGTTCTTCATCCCACTGCTCGATCCTATGGCACACCAGCGCACACCAGTGCTTATGGCAAGTGTAGAGAGTGGTATCATCGGATCCTACGACGCCAATAAGCGCTCGCCCTTTGGTACCTACTATATGGGAGGTGACGGTATGAGCGGCTACTACGGGGGGTATCTCAATGAAATGGGAGGTCTTCGTGGATATCGCAATGGTAGCATCGCAGGTGCGTCAGGTCTTGGAGCTTACGCGTATACCAAGGCATTTATGGAGCTCCGTTACCTCATATTAGCTGAGAATAGTGCTACAATCTGGATCCACGGATTTGCAGAAGCAGGTAATGCCTGGAGGAGGATAGAGGACTACAATCCATTCCAACTTAAACGTTCCGCAGGCTTGGGTGTCAGAATACTACTACCGATGGTCGGTCTGATGGGGATTGACTGGGGCTACGGTTTCGACCGACCTGACGGCAGCGGCACCATCGGAGGTAGCAACATTCACTTTGTGCTAGGGCAGCAGTTCTAGTCATAACTAAGAGTTGTAGAAACACTTACTTAAAGAAGGAATTAACTATGAAGACCAATAAGATGCTAATGGTAATGATGTCACTCCTACTCATGGTATCATCATTTACTACCAAGGCACAGACCGCAGAGAGTGCTAACTACGCACTGATAGACATGCAGTATCTACTGGGCGAGATCCCTGAGTACAAGACTGCCACCAAGACCATAGAGGATCAGTCAAAGAAGTGGACTGCAGAGATCCAGAAGCTCCAAGACCAGGCACGTGACCTCTACCTTGAGTATCAAAAGGAGCTGGAGACCATGAGTGCTTCAGAGCGAGTCAACCGCGAGACTGCCATTGTTGCAGTTGAGGATAGAGCTGTAGAGCTACAGCAGAAGTACTTCGGCTCAGAGGGCGAGATGATGAAGCTACAGGAGAAGCTCATTAAGCCGATCCAAGACAAGATATACGAGGCGGTGAAGCTGATCAGTGCAAGGCGAGGCTATCTCATAGTCTTCGACAGAGCCTCAGGTATGGGTACTATCGTATACGCGGATCCAATGGCAGATATCAGCAATGATGTACTAGCGGTACTCGGATATTCCAAGTAAAAGTGGTACATTTGTCGCTAAGTGATTCAGAAAGAATACAAAAACAGAACATAAACTATATACTGAGTAATGAAGACAACTAAAAGACTTATCCTTACGCTCGCACTCATCTTGGCTCCACTTATGATGGTAGCTGCTCAGGGTGCAGCAGGTCAGAAGATCGCAATTGTAGATAGCCAAAACCTGCTGACATCTATGCCAGAGGCAAAGGCAATGCAGACTGAGCTAGACGCGTTGATGAAAAAGTACGAGGATACCCTCGTAAAGCTCAGAGAGGAGCTCAATAGCAAGTATCAAGCATACATAGCTGAGCAGGATACTCTCCTAGAGACCATCAAGGTACGTCGTGAGCAGGAGCTTGAAGACCTCGCAAAGCGTATTGAGGAGCTTGGCCGTGTAGCTCAGGAGGATATCCAGAAGAAGCAAATGGAGCTCTTCGCACCGATCCAGACGAAGCTCAGAGATGCCATCAATAAGGTAGGTGAGGAGAATGGCTATACCTACATCATGGATGCCACTTCTATCCTATACCTCAATAATGCCTCAGCTATCGATGCTACCGCTCAGGTGCGTGCTAAGCTAGGCATCTGATATAAGGTAAAATAATATATCTAAGAAGGGACCAGCAACCTCTAGAGGTTGCTGATCCCTTCTTTTTTGTAGCCTCGTGAGGGGAGAGCTAGGGAGATCACTACTATTTCGCAGCCATGTGATATAAAAATAAGAAGTAATGCTAATCTTCTTGCAATATTGCAATATTTCAGTAATATGGCACTGGTGGATAAATATTATACCTATATTTGTTCGATAATTGTAGATTATAGCTGAGGGCTGAGGGGCATGCCACCCTATATTGCCACTCGATACGAACGATATATTAACTTAATCACTGTAGGAGTAAGCCATGCAATGGACCGAACACTTCTGTGACTTAGCGCTCCAAATCTTCCACGATGCGATTGATCACTATCATATCAAGAGAGATGTAGAGAGTAGTCCAGATAATCCCTATACTTTCAAGACCATTGAGTACATGTTGTATCAGAAGTGCTGGATCGATACGATCCAGTGGCACATGGAGGACAACATGCGTGACCCACAGATAGATCCCGAGGAGGCTCTTGCTGTAAGACGTCACATCGACCGGTGCAACCAAGATCGCACCGACATGGTGGAGCTGATCGACGGTTATTTCGAGCAGAAGTTCGAAAACGTTGTGCTCCTCCCGGATGCTAGGATCAATACCGAGAGCCCCGCATGGGCACTTGATCGACTGTCGATCCTGCAACTCAAGATCTACCACATGCGGGTAGAGAGTCAGCGCAGCGATACAAGTGACGCCCAGCGAGAGACCGTGAAGACAAAGCTAAAGGTACTAGAGGAGCAAAATAGAGACCTGACCAAAGCCATCACCGAGCTGCTAAGAGACATCGCTGCAGGTAAGGTGGTGATGAAAGTATACAAGCAGATGAAGATGTACAACGACCCCAATCTCAATCCTGTCTTGTACTCGAAGAAAGACTGAGAGATATCTAGATGATCAAAGTCGTAACCCTTCACTGAAGAGAGGGTCTTGATATAAGTCCGGAACCAAACAGCTGACTTTGGTTCCGGACTTCTTTTGTATGCAACACCCCGCAATCATGTATGCCTGCTTTTCGATCCATGCATACCTTCCAAGTAGAATAAGTAAGGTCATCAAGCCTGTCCTCCTCCCTTGTATATCTGCGAGCTCCAGATTTGCATAAAAGGGATTTCTCATCATCGTCTCGTCTTAGTTCCGAACTAAGATAAATCGAAGTTGGGAACTTAGAGTTACCGAAGTTCCCAACTTCGATGCACCTAAGTTCCCAACTTAAATTTTCTGACTTCGGAGCATCCGAATCGTATGTATAGGATCCCTTACTGGCAGATACTTCTAGGTGCTTTGACATTATATGCATATCTACCTCCTGATCTAGTCGTATCCCTGGAGGGGCTGATTGGATTGAGATATTTCTTTTTGGTATATTCAAAAGAGCGGATCTAAGGTCTTATAAGCTCTATCATTGAGTAGAGATCGATGTATGATAAGGCTGAGTGATGTCGTGAGTGATTCAAGGAAAATCATTAGTTTTGTTATTGCTAGATTTTAGCTGTAAAAGGGCACTCGTCTCTTTTTAATAAAAATGACCAGCCACTCTATGGATAGGATGAGGATATGACAAATATGATAATGCTAAGTATAAGCCCCGAGGAGGTGCTCCTATATGGCTCCATTATGGCGATTATAGGGCTCTACCTGAGTAAGGCGGGTTTCCGTCTCGGTCTGCCTACGCTTTTGCTCTTTTTGGGTGTAGGTATGGCAGCAAATGCCACCGGATGTGTCGAGTTCAATGACCCATACGTAGCTCAGACGATAGGCGTTGTGGCTCTCACGGTGATCCTCTTTAGTGGCGGTATGGATACCTCGATTAAGGAGATTAAGCCGGTCATGGCACAAGGGGTGCTCCTAGCAACGGTGGGAGTGCTCTTCACTGCGCTCATCACGGGTACCTTTATCTACTATTTCTTTCAGTGGAGTAGGGTCCCGATCCAGCTGACCTATCTTGAGTCGTTGCTGCTAGCTAGTGTGATGTCGTCTACCGACTCGGCTAGTGTCTTCTCGATCCTTCGGTCAAAAAAACTTCATTTGAAGCACAATATCAAACCGCTCCTCGAGCTGGAGAGTGGTAGTAACGACCCAATGGCATATATGCTGACCGTGATCTTGATTCAGCTGATCCAGTCCAAAGGCAGTATCGGTGCTTGGGATGCGGTGGGTATGTTTGTGATGCAGTTTGCACTCGGGCTTCTTGCGGGGTATCTACTGGGCAAGCTGGCGGTGAGGGTGGTAAATGGGATACACTTGCAGTCGGTGGCGCTCTACCCTGTGATGATGCTTGCTTTTGCCTTCCTTATCTATTCCTCCACTACTTTGATACATGGTAATGGCTTCCTAGCTGTGTATGTCGCAGGGCTGGTGGTGGGTAACTCCAAGATGGAGAAGGCGGTGAGCATTAGCCGCTTCTTCGATGGTTTTCAGTGGCTTTCTCAGCTTGTGATGTTCTTGACACTTGGTATGATGGTGCACCTCCCTGCGCTTGCTAAGTATGCTGTACCCGCTCTTGTGGTTGCGCTATTTGTGATGTTTATAGGGCGTCCGGTGTCTGTCTTCGGTATCTTGACTCCCTTTTACAAAAAACTTAACTGCAGGGCACGGCTCTACACTAGCTGGGTGGGGCTACGCGGTGCAGTGCCTATCATATTTGCCACCTATCCGCTTGTGGCGGGGCTGGAGGCGGCTAAGGTGATTTATGCTGTGGTCTTCTTTGTGACTCTGGTGTCGCTGACGATCCAAGGCTCTACGGTATCTTTGGTGGCGCAGAAGCTCGACCTCGTAGATAATAGCATACGAGAGAGAGTATTCTCGGATGTCAATCTGCCTGATCATATCAAGAGCACACTCTCTGAGGTAGTGGTGACTAAGAGCATGTTAGAGTACAGCAATAGACTCGTGGACCTCAATCTGCCGGAGGAGTCGCTTGCGATAATGATAGAGCGGGGAAACCAGTATTTCATACCGAGAGGTAATACCGAACTCAAATTGGACGACCATGTGCTGATCATCTCGAATAACGACAAGGCGCTCGTTGAGGTGTATGAGGCGCTTGGAGTTTATGAGTTGTAACTTAGATGATTGACTTATTTCTTATGAAACGTACGATACACTTCACCAAGATGCATGGTCTTGGTAATGATTATGTTTACATCAATTCGGATCTTTATCCACTCACGGATCCTTCTGCCTTTAGTATCAAGTACTCTGATCGCCGTAAGGGGATAGGGGGTGATGGCTTGATCCTTTATGGCAAAGGCGAGGAGGAGACGTATGAGATGCGGATCTTCAACATAGACGGCTCCGAGGGGCTCATGTGTGGCAATGCGATACGGTGTGTCGCGAAGCTCCTCTACCAGGAGGGGCTTGATCGGAGTAGGGAGATGGAGATCCGGACAGCTTCGGGGAGTAAATATTTGTCACTGACCATCGGCAACAATGACGAGGTGGAGAGTGTTAGAGTAGATATGAACCCTCCACGTATCATCAATGAGGAGCTGAAACTCGAGACTTCCAATGGCTGGCAGGTGGTGGGGCAGCATGTAGATGTGGGCAATCCGCACTTGGTGCAGTTTGTCTCCGAAGATTTGACCGACTTCCCACTCGAGGTGGTGGGTCCTGAGGTGGAGGAGAGTGAACTGTTTCAGCCACATAAGGTGAACTATGAGATCGCCCGTGTCGTGGACCCGCATACTATAGAGATGCGTGTATGGGAGAGGGGATCTGGAATGACTATGGCATGTGGCACAGGAGCTTGTGCGACAGCAGTGGCCGCGATACACCAAGGGCTGGGGGAGAGCCCTATAGAGGTGAAGATGCCCGGAGGGGATCTTGTGATCGAGTGGAGTGGAGATCAGGAGGAGCCTGTGTACATGACAGGCGATGCGACATTGGTTTATAGAGGAGAGTTAACTATATAATGTAAGCATAATATGCTGAATGATAATTTCTTAAAACTTCCAGGAAGCTACCTTTTTGCTGAGATCAACAAGAGAGTGAAGGCTTATGAAGCCAAGCACCCAGAGATGAAGTTGATACGCATGGGGATCGGGGATGTGACCCTCCCTTTACCGCAGGCATCGATCCAGGCGATGCATGAGGCAGTGGACGAACTAGCAAGTGGCGCTACCCTCAAAGGGTATGGACCGGAGCAGGGGTATGCCTTTTTGAGAGAGGCGATAGTGGAGCATGACTATCGCCCGATAGGAGTGGAGCTTGAGTCTGAGGACATCTTTGTGTCGGATGGAGCGAAGAGCGATACGGCCAATATTACAGACCTCTTTGACCAGAGTGTCAAGATCGCTGTCACTGACCCCGTATACCCCGTATATGTGGACTCTAATGTGCTTGCCGGGCGTGGGGGACTCTATGGCGAGGATGGTCGGTGGTCCGATATCGAGTACTTGCCATGTAACAAGGAGAATGGTTTCGTGCCTCCTCTGCCCAGCAAGGATGTCGATATCATCTATCTTTGTAACCCCAATAACCCTACCGGCACAACTCTCACCCGCTCGGAGCTGGAGGTCATCGTCGACCAAGCACGCTCTGAGGGGCAGCTCATTATGTACGACGCTGCGTACGAGGTGTTTGTACGTGAGGAGGATGTTCCGAGGTCTATTTATGAGATAGAGGGAGCTAAGGAGT
Organism: Porphyromonas sp.; assembly: GCA_030532365.1. Taxonomy (GTDB): domain Bacteria; phylum Bacteroidota; class Bacteroidia; order Bacteroidales; family Porphyromonadaceae; genus Porphyromonas_A. The sequence goes on along the minus strand of JAUNLH010000003.1, from coordinate 11,094 downwards.
GTGCGATAGAGTTCAGAAGTTACTCTAAGACCGCAGGTTTCACCGGTGTGAGATGCGGGTACACTGTGGTGCCGACTGCACTAACGATTAGATCGAGCTCCGGTGAGGAGGTGATGCTCAACCCACTCTGGTCGAGACGACAGACGACCAAGTTTAACGGTGCGTCGTATATCAGTCAGCGCGGAGCTGCGGCTATATATACAGCTGAGGGGCGAGCTCAGGTGAAGCAAAACATCGACTATTACCTCAACAATGCTGCGATCATTCGTAAGGCTTTGATGCAAGCTGGAGTCGAGGTATTTGGGGGTGTGTCGTCGCCTTACATCTGGCTTAAGACGCCAGAGAGTTACCCCTCATCTTGGGATTACTTCCATTATCTGCTTGAGGAGAAGCAGATCATCGGTACCCCCGGAGTGGGCTTTGGACCTCAGGGAGAGGGCTATCTGCGCTTGAGTGCATTCAACTCTCTAGAGGCTACGACCGAAGCAATGAGCAGACTGTGATGCACTTATGACAGAGCAAAGTCACGAAGATAACGAGCGGGTTCAGATGCTCGAGATGAGACTGGGTGCCCTCGGAAATATCTCCGAGAAGCCCTCTCTCATGGTCGTGATATTGATCCCGAAGACGCCCGAGCTGCATGATGCTGGGGATTTTGTTGATGATCTCTCGATCTTCTTTCCGGTGCCAGTTCCGAGCCACTTGGGACAAACATTTTACTGGAGCCTACAAAGGCTGGCGAAGAGTGGGAGGCAAGAGGTCAGTCTTACCGATTGTTACCTGAAAGCACTTGGAATACAGGTGATTCGACTAGAGATCACGGAGTACGGTCAGGGCTTTCTCACATCGATCAGATATGCGGACAAAGATGGCCGTGAGATCCAAGCAGCGATGAGACTGCATACCGCTGTATATTACGCTCTTATGGAGCGCGTGCCCATCTACATTGAGGAGCGGGTCTTGCTCAAGATTGCAAGAGGAATCAAGCTGAACTTAGTGAACGAGAGAGGTGACACCCACTCGAGTGCGGTTCCAGATATGCTCTCCTTTCACATCAAGCGCGGAGATAAGCCGGAAGATCTAACCGATGATTTTACTAAGGAGCTTCTAAGTGACCTCGATAGCGAGCGTAGGGCGGAGCTGACCCAGCTGGCTATCGAGCATGAGAGTTATGAATGGGCGCAGCTTCTGAAAGAGCTAGAAGATAAGAAAGAGGAGGATGATGGAGGAAGCAAAAATGGGGAGTGAGCCTCAGGAGACGCTCATAGAGATGGAGTTTAGCAGACTACAAAGCTATGGCTCAGGTGCCAATGAAGGTCTGCTGATCGTGCTGCAAGGGCAGAGCGACACTGCCAATGAAAACTGGGCCTTCACCGTCACTGTGCCACCCGAATATACCAAGGAGTACGAGATCGCCTTCGAGCTATTCAAGGCACGCGGTATCGGTAGCGAGAGCGCTCTACATGCGTTTCAGCGCTCCACAGGTGTACATATCCGCAAAGTGATTGTCAATGAAGCAGATGTCAGAGATCGGGGCGAAGCCGTCCTCTTCTCCCTAACGGAGATGGGTGAGACGGTCAGCTTCCCCGCTCCTATGCACAGTGCTGTGCTCTACGCGATCTTCAACAATCTACCGATATTAGTCGAGCGATCGCTTGCACAGAGTGCCGAGTCTTTGCGAAGCGAAGAGCAGATGAAGTCAGAGCTTATCAGTGCACTGCTGGAGCATATCCAGTCCGGTACCACGCCCGCCAATACCCCGCTGACCGACGAGCAGAGCTCCAAGCTCAAAGCACTCGACAGTAGCATACTGCAGAAACTACTAGACGAGGCGGTGAAAGTAGAGAACTATGAATGGGCGCACGTCTTACAAGGATATATAGGAGTAAACCCCAAGCTATGAGAGATAAAGAACTTGATCTTAAGAAGATAAGAGCTGACTTTCCGGCGCTTCATCAAACGATCTACAAAAGCACACAGCTCGTATATCTAGACAATGCGGCTACGACACAAAAGCCTCAGGTAGTGCTAGATACGATAAGTGAAGCCTACACCTCGCGCAATGCCAATATCCATCGTGGCGTCCACTACCTATCGAGAGAGGCGACTGCGGCACATGAGGATGCACGGACGGCCGTTGCCACCTTCATCAACGCCCAGGAGCCGGCTGAGGTGCTCTTTACCCGCGGTACCACTGAGAGCATCAACCTGGTGGCGACCACTTTTGCACAGCGGTTTATGCAGCCCGGTGATGAGGTGATCGTCAGCCGTATGGAGCACCACTCCAATATCGTCCCTTGGCAGATGCTGGAGCAATCTGCCGGCATCAAGCTCCGGGTAGTTCCCTTTAGTGAAGAGGGAGTACTGGATATCGAGTCGTACAAGGAGTCATTTAACGAAAAGACCAAGCTGGTCTCTCTCTGTTATGCCTCTAATGTGCTGGGTACCATCAATCCCATCAAAAAGCTGGTGGAGATCGCACACCAGCATGGCGTACCACTGATGGCAGACGCGGCACAAGCGGTAGCTCACAGACCCGTAGATGTGCAGGATCTCGGGGTCGACTTCCTAGCCTTTAGCGGACACAAACTGTATGGTCCCACGGGCATTGGTGTGCTCTATGGCAAGCGAAAGTGGCTCGAAGAGCTCACTCCCTACCAAGGTGGAGGAGAGATGATAGAGAGAGTCAACTTTGAGCGAGGTACGACTTACAACGAACTCCCTTACAAGTTCGAAGCAGGCACACCGGACTTTGTGGGGAGTGTAGCTCTGGCTGCTGCTATTCGGTACTTGCAGGAGATCGGTTGGGAGACCATCATGCGCCACGAGAGAGACCTGCTAGAGTACGCGACGGATCGCTTGAGCCAAATCCCTAACCTACGCATCTATGGCACTGCGGAGCAGAAAGAGGCAGTCATCTCATTTCTCATCGACCAGGTGCACCCATACGACGTTGGCGCTCTCCTAGACAAGCAGGGCGTCGCTCTTCGCACAGGTCACCACTGCACCCAACCTCTGATGGAGCACTATGGCATCACCGGTACGCTCCGAGCCAGCTTTGCCCTCTACAATACACGAGAGGAGGTAGATGCCTTCATCCATGCTCTGGAGCGAGCGATAGCTCTCTTGGGCTGAATGAGCTGAGAAATACCTAATTGCGGGTCATCTGAGTTGGTGAATGTTTGCCTACGAGACTACTTTTTCCTAACTTTGCTATGATAAGGAGTGGACGTAGAGGGACGTCTCACCTAGAAAAGATAACCTCATAAAGAAAGAATCAACATGAGTACTAAAAAGAGCTTAAAGGGAACCCAGACGGAGAAGAACCTCATCACATCGTTTGCCAACGAGAGCCAAGCATCAGCCAGATATAGCTTCTTTGCAAGCCAGGCAAAGAAGGAGGGCTACGTAGAGATCCAAGCATTCTTCGAGCAGACTGCGGAGCAAGAGAAGGCACACGCTAAGCGCTTCTTTAAGTTTTTAGAGGGTGGAGAGGTAAATGTTAACTTCGACTTCCCTGCAGGTGTTATCGCAGATACAGTTACAAATCTTGAGACATCTGCAAAGTTGGAGTGGGACGAGATGGAGAGCCTATACCCAGAGTTTGCAAAGATAGCAGAGGAGGAGGGCTTCCCAGTGATCGCAGCCACATTTCGCAATGTAGCAGTAGCCGAGGGGCAGCACTCACGAGTATACACTGAGTTTGCTAACCGTCTCAAGGAGGGTACATACTTCAAGAGCGAGGAGACCATCACATGGCAGTGCCGTAAGTGTGGCTTCCTATACAAGGGGACTACCCCTCCCAAGGTTTGTCCGGCATGTGCTCACCCGATCGATCACTTCCAGAGACTGAGCGATGCTCCTATCGCACCTATCTCTACTGTAGGTTGATTGCTTCGTAGCGAAAGATAAGGACTTAAGTCAGACGAAGCCTTATATCATGGGGCTTTTAGAGGCACAGACTGCTATTGGTAGTCTGTGCCTTTCTCTTTAGGGAGATTGATATTCGCTCTTCAATGGATAGGAGTTTTGCTGAGATATAGAGCGAAACTGCTACAAAACGTATCCCATAGATGGGGGTGTCTTAGTTCCCAACTTCGGCTGTTCCGAGTTCCGAACTTCGATTTGCCTAAGTTGGGAACTTAGATGTATCGAAGTTGGGAACTTAGAATTTCTAAGTTCGGAAGTCATTTTCCCACACCTTCAGAGATAGGGCAACCTCAGAAGTTGTCTTTTTTTCGTTACTTTTGTAACTAATGAGAGAAGTGTCACGGATTTCTAAGCTGACGAATGAGCAATAAAGAACTCTACCAACAACGAGGCGTCTCTGCCGACAAAGAGGATGTACATAAAGCTATAGCAAAGAGTGATAAGGGGCTTTACCCGCAGGCTTTTTGCAAGATCATGCCCGACCTATTGGGGGGCGATGAGGAGTATTGCAATATCATGCATGCCGATGGAGCGGGGACCAAGAGCTCCCTCGCTTATGCCTATTGGCGGGAGACGGGCGATCTCTCCGTGTGGAAGGGTATTGCCCAGGATGCCATTGTCATGAATATTGATGACCTCCTCTGTGTCGGAGCTACGGATGGTATATTGCTTTCAAGCACCATTGGTCGTAACAAGCGACTGATCCCTGGTGAGGTGATTGCAGCTGTCATCAATGGCACAGATGAGATCTTAGATAGACTTAGGGGGCTAGGGATTGGGATCTACCCAACAGGTGGGGAGACGGCAGACGTGGGCGACCTCGTGCGTACCATGATTGTGGATAGTACCGTTACCTGCAGGATGAAGCGCGAAGATGTGATTGATAACGCTCGCATCCAGGGAGGTGATGTGATCGTCGGGCTTGCATCTTATGGTCAGGCTACCTACGAAGATGAGTACAACGGTGGTATGGGAAGCAATGGGCTTACCTCTGCTCGACATGATCTTTTTAGCCACGACTTGGCGACAAAGTATCCGGAGAGCTATGATGAGGCATTGCCTGACGATGTGGTATATGTCGGCTCTAAGGGATTGACAGACAGGGTGCCCGGCTTGGATATTGACTATGGTAAGTTGGTCCTTTCGCCCACACGTACGTATGCCCCAGTTATAGCTAAGGTGCTTGCACACTTGCGCCCTCACGTACACGGCATGGTGCACTGTACGGGTGGAGCCCAGACCAAGGTGATGCACTTTGTGAAGGGTAAGCGTGTGATCAAGGACGATTGGCACGAGATCCCTCCGCTATTCCGGACCATTGCAGAGGAGGGTAAGACACCCCCAAAGGAGATGTACAAGGTCTTTAATATGGGGCACCGGATGGAGATCTATCTGCCAGCAAAGTATGCGGACCAGGTGATAGAGATCTCTGAGAGCTTCGGTGTGGCTGCAAAGGTCATAGGACGTGTGGAGGAGGCTCCTCAGAATGAGCTGATTCTGGATACGCCACTGGGGAGGTTTGAATACTAATGCTCCCTTGAAGTTATGTCGATAGATATTTTACAGCGAACTGAGGGGCTCCGAGAGCGCTATGAGGAGGTGATGCTGCTCATCACTGACCCTGAGGTCATAGCGGATCAGAAGCGCTTCATGAGGCTCACCAAAGAGTTTTCTGACCTGAAGCACCTCGTCGAGAAGCGCGAGGAGTATGCTACCTTGCTCGAGCAGGAGAAGGAGGCGGTAGATCTCATTGCTCATGAGAAGGACGATGAGATGAGAGAACTTGCCGAAGAGCAGCTAGAGGAGGTAAGAGAGGCACTCCCTCGGCTGGAGGAGGAGTTGAAGATCCTGATGATACCAGCTGACCCTGAGGATGAGAAGAATGCGATTGTCGAGATCAGAGGAGGTACGGGGGGAGATGAGGCGGCACTCTTTGCCGGTGATCTCTATAAGATGTATGTGAGGTACTGCGAAGAGCAGGGGTGGAAGTGTACGACTACCTCTATGAGTGAGGGGACAATCGGAGGGTTTAAGGAGATCATATTCACCGTAGAGGGGAGTGGGGTCTATGGTAAGCTGAAGTATGAGTCGGGTGTGCATAGAGTGCAGCGTGTGCCTCAGACCGAGACACAAGGGCGTATCCACACCTCGGCAGCTACAGTGGCTGTGCTTCCGGAGGCTGATGAGTTTGACGTCGAGATAAAGGAGAGCGATATTCGAGTTGATACCTATTGCTCCAGCGGTGCCGGTGGTCAGTCGGTCAATACTACCTACTCGGCAGTGCGACTCACGCACATACCCACCGGTATAGTGGTACAGAGTCAGGATGAGCGCTCGCAGATCAAGAATAAGGCGCGTGCGATGACTGAGCTGAGGACACGTGTATATGACCTTGAGCATCAGAAGTATATGGATGAAATTTCATCCAAGCGAAAGACCCTCGTGAGTACGGGTGACCGTTCGGCAAAGATTCGTACCTACAACTTCCCACAAGGGCGTGTCACCGACCATCGCATCGGGTTGACGGTCTACAAGTTAGATGATGTGCTCAATGGAGATGTCGAGCCATTTATCAGTGCACTTACGATTGCAGAGAATGCCGAGAGGCTAAAGGCGTCTGAACTGTAAGGCGTTATTTGTTAGAAGAGATATTATGAGTGAGGTGGAGCGAAATAGTCTATTGCAGCAGCCGTCGGTGCTGACTTTCATACAGCATGCTGCAGGTTACAGTGCCCTGATGGAGCAGGAGAGCACCCTCGAGTGGGACTATTCTGCCCTAGAGAGGTGCCAGAAGACGCTAGCATATGTCTATGCCGCTGCGTGCGATCTACCGGAGCTGACGGTTGCCCCCTTTTATAATCTGGATCGGCTGGTAAGGGAGGAGGACTACGAGAGAGTACGACAGCGGATGAGCCGGGTCTTCGGTGAGCACGATTACTTCCTCAATGCTCAGATGGAGGAGATGAAGTACTCCGATGTCCCTGTCAGTGTAAGTACGTCGGAGCTTCTAGCAGATCTCTACCAAATACTAGCTGACACTGTATGGGCTTTTCGTACGGGTGTGGAGCAGAACATGTATCAGGCAATAGCAGAGGTGAAGTACACATTTGCTCATGAGTGGGGCTCATTGCTCCTCGCCGTACTACGGCAGATCCATGACCTCAAAGTGTCGCCTGACTTTTTCTTGGATAACGAGTATGACGCCCTCTAGAACCACTATTTCGAAAGAGGAGCTGGGAGCTCTCGAAGCTGAGGAGTTGCAACTGCCTGCCTTTGTGGTGGATAGCGGGACTCCCTATGCTGAGGCGAAGCGTCTCTGTCAGGAGCTATCTAAGAGTAAGGTACTTGGGTTTGACACTGAGACGAAGCCTGTATTTAAGAAGGGAGTGGAGCCGAATAAAGTCGCTCTCTTGCAGCTGTCTTCTGATAGACTTGTAGTGCTTTTCCGGCTGAACACACTACAGGACTCTAAGGCGCTTAAGCCGCTGCAAAAGCTCCTTCGAGATAAGTCTATCCTGAAGGTAGGTGTCGGCATCAAGGACGACGTTGCTGAGCTGGCAAAGGATACCGAGCTTGTAACTCTGCAAGTGCTAGACTTGAGGAAACTCTCTAGCGCAGCTGAGATCGAAGTGCTCTCCCTTAGCAAGTTATATGCGGTGTTGTACGGTAAGAGATTGTCTAAAGGTCAGAGGACCTCTAACTGGGAGAACGAAACTCTGACAGAGGCGCAAGTGGAGTATGCTGCGCTCGATGCTGTAGCTGGGTATCGTATTTATCAGGGTCTGAGGGAGTTTGAAACTCCGGAGATGGCTGTCCTGGACGTCCATAAAACACCGAAGAAGAAGGTAAAGAAGAAGGTGCTATGGTGCACCAGGAGTAGGAAGTAGAGCCATGAGTGCGGTATCTGACTGGCATATCATAAGGGTGAAGAGTAGACGTACGGCTGCTCTCGAACGGCATCATCCCTGGGTTTTCTCTGGGGCTTTGGTAGAGGAGGACTTGGAAGGGATCGAAGCCGGAGACCTAGTTGAACTTCGCTCTAATACCGGAGAGTTCTTAGCTCGAGGATACTACGAAGATGCCAATATAGCCGTATATCTGCTCACCTTTGATCGGATAGAAGTTGATGAAAAGTTCTGGTCTCAGAGACTTCGGAGTGCCCTTGCTCTGCGCACTCAGCTCGGATTAACCACAGCTCCAGACTCCGCATATTGTCTTGTCAATGCTGAGGGTGACGATCTCCCTGGATTGGTAGTCGATGTATACGGAGATCTGGCTATAGTGCAAGCATATACCCTAGGGATGCACCGTCTGAGAGGGGAACTCTTTGCTGCTCTCCATGCGGTCTTAGGTGATCGATTGACCGCAATCTACTACAAGCCGGAACCGGAATCTATTAGGAAATATGAGGGGGTGATAGATGGCTCTATTACCGCAGTAAACGAATGCTTTGCTTCGGAAGACTCGCGTCTCTTTCATCTAAACTTATCGCTCGGTCAGAGGCATGGTTTCCCTCTCGATCAGCGTGATAACCACCGACTGGTACAGGAGCTTGCAGGTGGGAGAAGTGTACTTAGCACCTTTGCATACAGCGGTGGCTTCTCGCTTGCAGCTCTGAAGGGAGGGGCGACTAAGGTGACTTCTGTGGAGAGCTCAGGTCGAGCTCTCTCTCTGCTAGAGCGCAACATCGAACTGAATTTTAGCGATGTCGGTGCGATCCAGCATGAGAGCATACAGACAGACGAGTTTGGGTATCTAAAGCAGGTGCCTTTGGGTCACTACGATATGATTGTTCTGGACCCACCCGCATTTGCCAGCCGAAAGGGGATGGTTCGTAATGCCCTGCAAGGTTATCGTAAGCTCAATACCGACGCACTCCGAGCTCTATCTCCGGGAGGCCTCCTATTCACCTTTTCATACTCTCCAGTGGTAACGACGGAGCAGTTTCGCCAGAGTGTCTTTCACGCTGCACTACAAGCTCAGCGCGAGGTGAAAGTGCTATCTACACTTACTCAAGCTAAGGACCACCCGGTCAGCATCTACCATCCTGAGGGAGAATATCTTAAGGGGTTATTGCTCTATGTGTCGTAAGAATGTCATTGCTCATATACTAGCTCTCATCTCACTGATACTCACCACTCTATCGTGTGAGCAGGAGCAGAAGATCGAACCAGTTCGCTATCGCACATGGGAGGAGATCAAGGCAAGCGACACCTTAAAGGTAGTCACAATGACCTCTCCCACCGACTTTTACATCTATAGAGGTCAATCTTTCGGGCTAGAATACTACAAGATCCGTGATTTCGCAAAAGCGAATGGATTATATCTCGATATCCATCTCACCAACCAGCTAGATACACTACGATACTGGCTGAAAGAGGGAGTAGTGGATATGAGCATCACACCTCTCTCCATGACCCGTGGCAATGTCGAAGAGTATGACTTCTGTGGTCTGAGAGATACACTATCGCTCGTCTTGGCACAGCGCCGCGACACTAAGGATCCGATTAGCTCCATCCCTGAGATGCGAGATAAGGAGATCTATGTTATCGATAATAGCGTAGCTATGTTGCGACTGGAACAGATACGTGAGGAGATCGGAGCTGCGGAGGACGAACTAGTGATACACGCAGTTGATACCTTCGGTGCTGAGGATCTTCTCTTAAAATTACTTGACAAGGAGAGCCCTGTCGAGTACGTAGCTGTAAGCGAGGGGATTGCGCGCTTATTCTCCACCTACCTACGGGTACTGGATATAGAGACACCCATCAGTGTCCCAGTCCGATACTCATGGGCGGTGCAGAAAGGTAACGAATCTGTCGTTCAGGCAGTTGATAGCTTCTTCTTACAGCCAGAGCGAGTAAAGCACTACCAAGAGCTGAAGAAGCACGACCCTGCGGTACAGTACTTCTTGAGAGAACGGTCGGGTCCTGGCACCTCCATTCACCTGACCAAAGGTGCGATCTCACAGTATGATCACATCTTCCGAAGGGAGGCTCTGCGCCTAGGTTGGGACTGGACCTATCTCGCAGCGATAGCCTTTGAAGAGTCACGATTTCAGGCAGATGTGATCGGGTGGAGTGGGGCTCGCGGGCTCATGGGCATCATGCCTGCAACGGGGCGGATCTATGGCGCTAATATCGAAGAGCTACTCATCCCCGATGTGTCAGTGGCTGTAGCAGTTGATCTACTGCTGGCTCTGATCAAGCAATATCAGGACTACGACCCGCAGTCCGAGCAGATAAACTTTGTGCTTGCATCGTACAATGCTGGGAGTGGACACGTGCGTGACGCTCAGAGACTTGCGGAGAAGTACGGAGCACCCTCGCGTGAGTGGTACAATGGTGTCCGAGAGTTTCTCCTTCTAAAGAGCAACCCTACCTACTACAACGACCCCGTCGTACGGTTTGGCTATGTGAGAGGTCGCGAGACGGTCTCCTACGTGGATAAAGTCAGAGATAGGCAGATGGCGTACAGTGCTTTAGTCAACAAACAATAACATTATACATAATATCAATAGTCGATACATACATTATGAAGATTATCAACCTGTCCGAACAAACCTCTATCATGAATAGGTACGTCGCAGAGCTACGTGATGTCACGATCCAGGGCGACCGCCTACGATTTAAGAGAAACGTGGAGCGCATAGGTGAGCTGATGGCTTATGAGATCAGCAAGACCTTTCAGTACCAGTCTACTGAGATACAGACTCCGCTGGCAGTCTCTCATGACATGCTGGACCAGAACAAGGTAGTCGTCGCTACCATCCTACGAGCTGGTCTTCCGCTTCATCAGGGTTTCACCAACGCCCTTGATCGGGCTGAAAATGCCTTTGTGACTGCCTATAGGAAATATATTGACAACGAGCACTTTGAGGTCAAAGTTGAGTATCTCTCATCTCCAAATATCGGAGGTAAGACGCTCATCATCACCGATCCTATGCTAGCCACAGGTCGGTCCATGGAGCTATCTTACCACGCATTGCTCACCAAGGGATCACCCAAGGAGTTGCACATCGCAGCTGTGATCTCCAGTCAGGTAGCACTCGACTATCTGGAGGAGCACATGCCTGCTGATACCACCCTCTGGACTGCGGCTATCGATCCGGCTGTCGACGAGCATTCGTACATTGTACCTGGGCTAGGAGATGCCGGTGACTTG
>JAUNLH010000037.1 GCA_030532365.1 Porphyromonas sp. | reverse complement strand
GAAAGCACATTCTATCTAAGCCTTTCTCCATACATCTCATCGTAATAGTTCTGATAATCACCACTTGTAACGTAGTCCAACCACTCTTGATGTGCCAGATACCACTCTACGGTCTCTTCAAAGCCCTCTTCGGGGCTATAGGCGGGTTGCCATCCGAGCTCTTCATGTATCTTGGTTGCATCAATGGCGTATCTGGTATCGTGTCCTGGTCGGTCTGTGACATAGGTGATCAGTCCAAGTGAGTGACCCTCCGGATGTCCTAGCTTCTGATCTACAATGCTGATGAGTTGCCGTACCAATTCTATGTTTTGCACTTCATTACACCCTCCGACGTTGTAGGTCTCACCCTCTCTTCCCTTATGTAGTATCGTATCTATCGCATCGACATGGTCTGCGACGAAAAGCCAATCCCGCACTTGCGTCCCATCACCATAGATAGGGAGAGGCCTTTGGTGTACAATGTTGTTGATACATAGAGGGATAAGCTTTTCAGGGAATTGATAGGGACCATAGTTGTTGCTACAGTTGCTGATCAATATGGGTAAGCCATAGGTGTCATGGTAAGCCCTCACAAAGTGGTCTGCACTCGCCTTGCTTGCAGAATAGGGGGAGTGAGGCTCATAGCGGTGTTGCTCTCCAAAGGCTGCATCTTCAGGTTTGAGAGAGCCGTATACTTCATCAGTAGAGACGTGAAAAAATCGCTTCCCCTCATAGTCGTTGCTCCATGCTCTCTGGGCATTCTGCAGGAGGTTGACTGTCCCTAGGACGTTAGTGCGTACAAAGGCAAGCGGGTCGTGGATACTGCGGTCTACGTGGCTCTCTGCAGCAAAGTGCACGACATGAGTGATGGGATACTCCTCAAAGAGCGCCCTCACTGCCTGGCTCTCCACAATATCGATGTGTCGAAAGGCGTAGTTGGGAGCACCCTCTAGCTCTTTGAGATTTGCAAGGATGCCAGCATAGGTGAGTGCATCTATGTTGACGAAGTGGTATGAGGGATATCGTGGTACCATGCGGAGTAGGAAGTTCGATCCGATAAAACCCGCACCGCCAGTTACTAAGATGGTCTTCTCAAAAGTTTTCTTCATAATAGGTCTAATTGCTTGTGTCTCAAATGGGTTTTGAATACCCCTTAGGGGATTCTGGGTTGTAGTATTGGTCAAAGGCAGCAGCTACATTGCGAACAAAGAGGTGAGCTTCAGGGTTCATCACTATCTCTTCCTCATCAGTGATGGTTAGAAGCCCATCTTCAGCCATCACTTCCAACGCTTTATAGTCGAGGAAGGGCAGTTGGGATAAGCTGCTCAGCTCTAGCCCATACCGCCTGACATGGTGTAGGGGGGCTGTGCGATAGTTGCACATGAGGTCTGTTATGATGTCTCTTGCCATGCACTCCTCTGGAGTGAGCTTGTAACCGATAAAGGTTGGCAATTCATCAGCGTCCAGTGCTTCGTAGTAGGGAGCTAAGCTCTTGAGGTTTTGCGCATACGAGTCAAAAAGCTGGGAGATACCGGTGATACCCAGTGCGTATACCTGTCCAGATAGCTCTAAAGGACAGTAACCTTGGAAGTTGCGATGCAGTTGGTGTTCACTTTGTGCGACCGCTAGAGGGTCGTCAGGAAGAACAAAGTGATCAAGCCCGATCTGTCTATATCCTGCATCTGTAAGCAACTGGCTAGCCGCGTTGTACATCTGCTCTTTCTCCTCCACACTTGGTAATCCTCTGCGCTCCAGTGTCTTCTGTTGTTTGTGTATCCAGGGCACATGGGCATAGGAGAAGGTGACAATGCGGTCAGGTCTGATTCCTACTGCCCGCTCTATGGATTTGCTGAAAGAGACGGCACTCTGCCCAGGGAGTCCGTAGATAAAGTCGAGATTAACCCGCTTGCCTGCAGCATGTATCTGCTCCACCACCTCCCCAATCGGTACCAGTGACGGCTGCCGATGGACGCCCTTTAAGATCTCCTCAGAAAAGTCTTGGATGCCAATGCTATAGCGTGTAAATGGTAGTTCTATCAGCCGTTCCCACTCCTCTCTTCCGACATAGCCAGGGTGTATCTCTATGGCAATCTCATGTCCGTCAGATTTAAGGTCGAATTTGCTCGTTAGACGCTCCACAATCGCACTTATGTAGTTGGAGGGTGTAGAGGTAGGGGAACCGCCTCCGAAGTGAATCTGGACGATCTTTCGATCGCTCTCAATGAGAGGGGCGATGAGATCAAACTCCTTCAAGAGATAATTGATGTATTGCTCTATAGAAGCCTCATCCTTAGGGAGGAGGATCTTATTACAGGCACAGAAGTGACAGATTTGACGGCAAAAAGGGATGTGGATATAGAAAGATAGATCCCGCTCACCCCTCTGGTTGCTCTCTATGATATCTCGCCTTAGATCCTCGGAGTTGTATCGGTCACTAAAGAGATTTGCCGGAGGGTAGCTCGTGTAGCGGGGAACGGGGATGTTATAGCGCTTTATGGCGTCCTCTAGAGAGATCATAGCGTAGCCTCCTCCTTCGTCGGTGCTCCCACCAAGTGCCCCATAAGGGTAGCTGATGAGAAGTCATCCACCTGCACGTAGACAAACTGACCTATCTTGCTATCTTTCTTGTCAAATACGACCACTTTATTTTGCTGAGTCCTACCGTAGTACTGTTCGCGCGACTTCTTCGAGATGCCCTCTATGAGCACCTCAAAGGTCTTGCCCACATCGCGTTGGTTGCTCTCCTCTTGGATCTTCTGCTGGAGGTCTATCATGCGCTGGAGCCGCTCAAGTTTCACCTCCTCTGGTACCTCGTCCGGTAGTCTCTTGGCAGCGTATGTGCCGGGGCGCTCGGAGTACTTAAATAAGAAAGCACTATCAAACTTCACTTCACGCATCAGGCTTAGGGTCTCCTCAAACTCTTCCTCGCCCTCACCGTGAAAGCCACAGAAGATATCGGTCGAGATGCCACAGTCAGGGATGAGACTGCGGATCTTCTCAACCCGGTTAAGAAACCACTCCCTCGTGTACCCTCTCTTCATGAGTTTTAGCACCTTATTACTACCACTTTGTAGGGGTAGGTGTATCTGGTTGCAGATATTAGGATACTTAGCCATCACTTCTATTGCCTCGTCGGACATGTCCTTAGGGTGGGGCGAGGTGAAGCGGATACGCATCTCTGGGGCAGTGGTAGCAATGACCTCAAGTAGCTGAGGAAATGTAGTCACCTCACCACGCTCAGGGTCTTCGTAGCGGTAGGAGTTGACCGACTGCCCTAGGAGCGTCACTTCACGATAACCTAGCTGTTGCATGTGGCGCAACTCCGATAGGATGCTCTCCACCTCTCGACTCCTCTCTCTACCTCTGGTGTATGGCACAATACAGTAGGTGCAAAACTTATTGCACCCACGCATGATGGAGATAAAGCCCGAGATGTGGACTCCATCGAGTTTCAGAGGGATTACATCCTTGTAGGTCTCTTCGGTCGAGAGTTCTACATTGATTGCTTTCTCGCCCTTCTCAGCTGCACCGACGAGGTTCGGGAGGTCTAGGTAGGCGTCCGGACCTACCACAACATCTGCATGGTGCTCTTCCAAGAGTCGCTCCTGCACACGCTCAGCCATACAGCCGAGCACTCCGATGATCATCTTAGGGTTGTGCTTTTTCCTCAAAGCATCGATCTGTACTAGTCGGTTGATGACACGCTGCTCCGCATTGTCGCGTACGGAGCAGGTGTTTAGAAATGCGGCATCTGCCTCTTCAATGTTTTCGGTCACTTCGTAGCCGTAAGTCTGCATAATAGAGGTTACCACCTCGGTATCAGCGACGTTCATCTGGCATCCGTAGGTCTCCAAGTATAGTTTTTGTGGGGATGTTGAGTCGAATTTGCTCATATTGCACCTCTTATCTTTTGTCTAAGAGTCATTTATTCTGTATTTTTGGGAGTACAAAGTTACCAATAATTATGAAGCAACTCTTATTCATTTTCATTGCCTTTATGGCATTGAGATTCTTCTCCTCTTTGTGGCGTCGTTTAGCGAAAGGGCTAGAAGTGATCCAAGAGAAGTACCGTCAGCAGCAAGAAAAAGCAAGTGAGATACCTGAGTCAATCAGGCGGCTCTTCGATATCCAGGACAACCGCCCTCTAGCTGAGCGCGCGAAGCTCTCTGAAGAGAGGCCCGCGAGCACTAAGACGCATAATAAGAGCTATACACCGATCAAGAAGAGGAGTACTAGCCATAATCTTGAGATCGTGAAGCTATCCGAGGAGGAGCCCGGTGGGTCTATCTTTGACAGCCTAGACCTAGCTGAGGAGCTCAAGCGAGGAGTGATCATGAAGGAGATCTTGGATAGGAAATTCTAAAGAGCGGCGGCTCGGTCTATAAAAGAATAAAGGTAGATGCCGGATGTGACCTGCATCTACCTTCTTTTTTACTCAGTGGTAAAGGCTTTAGAATAGCAATGTCGCTGTCACTGAAAAGCCCTTATTCTTAGCGTCGAGGAAGTCCTTTGTGCTCTGCCCAATGCTTTTGTACTGATAGTCGTTGGTCAGTGAAGCGTTGTATGCAGCTGATACCTGTAGGTATTTTAGTAGCTGGACACCGATGCCGGCATTGAGCCCTACGCCAAACCTCTTCGCCTCTAAACCTTGGATCAATGCTGGATTTTCGTATGCATCGGTAAGGGTAGAGTTGATGTTAAAGTTAAAGCTAGGCCCTGCCATGACAAAGACTTTAGCAATTGTCGGTAGTACGTTGAAGTAATACTTAGCATAGATAGGGACCTCTATGTTATTGGTCTTGAGGAAGCCCTCGCCAACTCCCTTGAGATCCTCTGTGGTATCTAGCTTTGTCCCCTTCTGTGAAAAGAGGATAGACCCCTCTACTGCGAGAGGTATGGCTCCCAGACCTATCTCTACCGTAGGACCTGCGTGAAAGGCAGTCAGGTACTCAGATGACATCTTCTCGACATCCATAGAAGCCTTGGTGAAGTTGCCACCTGCTTTAATACCCCATCTTAGCTGAGCATCAGCTGTGTTAATAGCAAGGAGTGATACAAGTGCTATTACAATCCCTGAAAATACTTTTCTCATCTTCTATTTCCTTCTAAGTAAGTAAAAACGCTCCCCACCTCTGGGCAAATATATCATTTTCTTTTGATTGCCGCGAAATGTATGGTTTCGCACTTTATTTATTATCAAAAAGGAGATGGTCTACTGGTGGAGCAGAGTGCTATCATAGAGGAGAGTCAGACTCTCCAAAGATCGTCTATTGATGGGGGTTCTGAAGGTAGGTGAGAGGGAGTTCTGAACTTAAAAAATCTAAGTTGGGAACTTAGATGTACCAAAGTTCCCAACTTAGACAAACTTTAGTTCCGGTCTCAGCCGAACCGAAGTTGGGAACTTGGTTTTTCCAAAGACGGGATGATGCCTTTGTGAAAGTCGAACTGTCTATTTTCTATCAATCCATGGCTTCTCATTCTCATCATCGGGGTAAGGTATGAATATCTTCTATCCCGACGGACTGGGTCTTAATAGAGCAGATCATAGAAAATAGGTACCTTTGAGCTGAGAAAAATGGCTGTTTAATCACAGTATACGATATGAAAGAAGGAGCACATAGGGTAGAGGGCGAGCAGCAGCTCACAAAGAAGAATAAGAAAATGAAGAGCTGGCAGATAATATTGCTCAACATCATAGCGATGGGAGTGGTGGCTGTCGTGCTGGTGTGGCTAGTACTAGGATGGCTCGGACGATATACGCGCCATGATCAGGTGTTGCGTGTGCCAGATATTAAAGGGCTAGCACAGATAGATGCGCGCGAAGAGCTGGAGCGCATGGGACTACACATAGAGGTGACGGACTCTGTATATGATGCGTCGCAAGTGCCAGGTGTGGTGCTTGAGAGTACACCGAAGGCAGGAGCTACGATAAAGAGGGATAGAGTGGTCTATGTCACGGTAAATAATACCGAGGTCAAGCAGTATGCAATGCCAGAGGTGCAGGATCAGTCGCTCCGTCAAGCGGAGGCACTCTTGAAGGCAAATGGTTTTGTCAATATTACGATCAAGTATGTCCCAGGTCAGTTTGATGACCTCGCCCTTCATGTCAAGGATAGGTACGGGCACATCATCATGATGGGGCAGAGGGTCCCATACAATGAGCCTCTGACACTCGAGATTGCGTCGAGAGAGCTGCTTGATCAGGAGCTGATGAATGGTGATGCCGAAGTACTCCAGGAGGCTGCACCCCAACCCGCAACGAACGAACCAGAGCCAAACAATGATGGAGAGGACTGGTTCTGATAGGATCGTAGAGCCGATCTATGAAGATCCTGATCTGGAGCTGGAGGATGAACTACTAGAGGACGAGGAGGAGACAGCACAGGATCAGGAGCTCTATGAGCACTTCTCTTTTACCGCTGATCGTGGGCAGCGCCCTCTGAGGGTAGACCGATTTTTGGTAAATGTGATGCCCCATGTGAGTAGAAATCGCATCCAGCAGTCGGCTAGTGCAGGATCGATACATGTCAATGGGGTGCCTGTGAAGTCCAACTACAAGGTGAAGCCTCTCGATGAGGTCTCCCTTAGGCTCGCTCATCCGCCTTATGAGAGTGAAATAGTCCCGGAGGATATACCACTCAATATCGTATATGAGGATAGCGATCTGCTGGTAGTCAATAAGCCTGCAGGCATGGTGGTGCACCCTGGGCATGGCAACTATCGGGGTACTCTAGTCAATGCTCTCGCTTATTATCTGAGAGATACCCCCGGCTACGACATCAATGACCCTCGACTGGGATTGGTGCATAGAATCGACAAGGATACTAGCGGGCTACTAGTCATCGCTAAGAATGTGGAGGTGAGGGCTGCGATCGGGAAGCAGTTTTTTGACCACACGACCCGCAGGCGGTACCGTGCTCTGATATGGGGCAGACCCAAGGAGCCAGAGGGCACGATAAGGAGCAATATAGGTCGTGACCCGAGAAATAGACTGAGGATGGCAAACCTCCCTTACCTAGGTGAGGAGGGCAAGCCTGCGGTCACACACTACAAGGTCATCGAGGAACTGGGCTATGTATCGCTGATAGAGTGCCAGCTGGAGACCGGTAGGACGCACCAGATACGTGTGCACATGATGGGTGAGGGACACCCCATCTTTAACGACGAGAGGTATGGGGGCGACCAGATACTGAGAGGCAATAGGTTTGCCTCCTATCGCCGGTTTATAGAGAATTGCTTTGAGCTCTGTCCGCGGCAGGCGTTGCACGCGTTGTCTCTTGGTTTTTACCATCCTACACGTCATGAAGAGATGGACTTCGAGAGCGAATTGCCCAGTGATATGGCTCAGCTACTAGAGAAGTGGAGGGTGTACGTACAAGCGGGCTCTGTGGAGCCATTAGATGAGTGATTTTGTCTATCAATATGAGTAAGAGTAGATTAAAGTTAGCATTGGTGGCAGGGGGCTACAGCGGCGAGCACGAGGTCTCCTTGAGGAGTCAGAGTGGTATTGCCTCCTTTTTGCAGGTGACGCCCTACGACATCTATCACCTCTTAATTACCCCTCAGGAGTGGGTGGCATTGCACGGAGGAGAGCGCTATCCCGTGGATAAGAACGACTTTTCAGTCACTCTCCCAGATGAGGGTAGAGTCTTCTTTGACTACGTATACAATACCATCCATGGCACACCTGGGGAGGATGGACTTTTTACTGGCTATCTAGATATGCTGGGGATTCCCTATTCGTGCTGTCCGACAGCGATAGGGGCGCTGACCTTTGATAAGTATCTGTGCAATAGGTACCTCTCTACTTTTGAGATCCCGATCTCGCCAAGTGTGCGCCTGAGAGATAGGGAGGAAGTCGATGTAGAGAGGGTGCTGGATGAGCTAAGTCTTCCGCTCTTCGTGAAGCCAAATATGGGAGGGTCGAGCATTGCTACGACGCGAGTAGACCGTGCCGATCAACTACTGGAGGCGGTGCATCGAGCCTTTGATGAGGCTCCGCAAGTGCTGGTGGAGCAACTGATCGTTGGTACCGAGGTGACTTGTGGTGTCTACGAAGATAAGAGAGGGATACATGTACTGCCAGTGACAGAGGTGGTGCCGAAAAATGAGTTTTTCGACTACGATGCCAAGTATCATGGAGCTGTGGAGGAGATTACCCCTGCTCGGATAACAGAAGAGATGACAAATAGGATTCAGGAGCTAAGTTGTCAGATTTATGGTTATCTTGGAGCTTCAGGTATCATAAGGGTTGACTACATCATCCAGGATGGGGTGCCCGTATTGCTGGAGGTCAATACTACGCCTGGTATGACGGGGACAAGTTTTATCCCACAGCAGGTGAGAGCTGATGGCAAGACGATGGAGGAGGTGCTAGTGAGTATAATTGATTTTCACCTAGAGAAGCATAAGAAATGGACGAACTAAAATACCAAAGTACTGAAGATCAATACTTCGAGAGTATTCGACCCTACCTAGACCATGAGGTAAGACCAGCTGTGGTGCAACTCCTGCAGCATCCCGTAGTTCAAGAGGTGATAAGCCAAATCACCCCTCCGGAGATGTCCAGATCACTTGACCACCTAGTGCAGGAGGTGGATTCGGTCAGTTCTTTTAAGTCCATAATACTGGCGCCGATACTCTACCACCTGTTGAGCAAAAATGCCTTCTCTGTGACTACGTCGGGGAGGAGCCAGCTCTCTAAGGATAAGAGGTACCTCTTTATCTCCAACCACCGGGATATCGTCATGGACTCAGCTCTGATCAATGCCTCTGTGTTGAAGGGAGGGCTGAGCCTGCCTCGTATAGCGATAGGTGACAACCTCTTGATAGAAGAGTGGATAAGATCTCTGGTGCGGCTTGCAGGTGCCTTTGTAGTCATTCGTAAGCCCTCTATACGTGAGATGCTAGCGGAGTCTGAGAGGCTTTCGCATTATATCCGCACCTCCATCGTTGGTGGTGAGGAGTCAGTATGGCTTGCTCAGCGTGAAGGTCGCACGAAGGACTCTAATGACACAACGCAAACTGCACTGCTGAAGATGCTTACACTCAGCTCCAACGAGCGTGACCCCGGCAGAGCGTTGGCTCCGCTCAATATCGTGCCTGTGTCGCTCTCCTATGAGTATGACCCTTGTGACTTCCTGAAGGCTAAGGAGATGCTCCAAAAGGAGCTGGACCCGAGCTTCACTAAGTCTCCGATGGATGACCTAATAAGCATGCAAACGGGAGTTATGGGGCAGAAAGGGAGAGTGCATATCACTTTTGCCCAGCCTCTTAGTCATCTTGAGGAGATAGGGCAACACACAAAGAATAGGCAGGAGGTGCTCGAAATGGCTGCTAAGGAGATAGATAGAGGGATCTTCCTTAATTATCGTTTTTATCCATGCAACTACATCGCCTACGACCTACAACACGGTGGTAGTCAGTTTGCTAAGATGTATAGCAATAAGGAGCGTGCAGCATTTGAGCTATATCTCCAGCAACAGATAGATAAGATCAAGATGGAGGGCAAGGATAGCCACTTCCTCCTCCAGCGTTTACTCGAAATGTATTCTAATCCATTACGTAACAATTTATTAGCTAAGAAAGAATTAAGATCATGAAGACTTTAATCATAGTAGATCCGCAGAACGATTTCATCGAGGGAACACTGCCAGTAGACAATGCTAAGCCTGCTATGGAGGCTCTCGCTGAGAAGCTACCTGAAATAGATGTAGACCACATCGTAGTCACGATGGACTGCCATCCGATCAAGCACATGAGCTTTGCTCCGCAAGGTGGTCCATGGCCTGCACACTGTATGAAGTACAGTTGGGGTGCAGCTATATTCGAGCCTCTCTTCCAAGCAATATACGGTCTCCGCGACAAGCGTGAGATACACTTTTTGGAGAA
Source organism: Porphyromonas sp. (assembly GCA_030532365.1). Lineage (GTDB taxonomy): Bacteria > Bacteroidota > Bacteroidia > Bacteroidales > Porphyromonadaceae > Porphyromonas_A. The sequence goes on along the minus strand of JAUNLH010000037.1, from coordinate 6,801 downwards.
AGGACGTGATGAGGACAAGGAGGAGTACAGTGCTTTTGAGGAGGGTTATCCGGAGATCCTTGATGAGAGCGATGAGGTATTGGTATGTGGTCTAGCGGGTAATGTGTGCGTGCATACTAGTATCAATGACTTGATCAAGCACGGACTACGAGAGAAACTGACTGTGATTACAGATGCCTCTCCAAGCCTAGATGATGGCTCTCATTTACAGGAGCTTATCCAAAAGGAAGGTCTGGAGGCAGTTACACTTAAGACACTAACAGAGAAGTAATAGATACATGAGCTGGTTTGAATGCAAGATCACATATGAGAAGGAGATTAACGCTGACGGGAAGATGCGTAAGGTGAAGGAGAGTTATCTCGTAGATGCAGAGAGCTTTACCGAAGCTGAAGCTCGAATGGCTGAGGAGATGGAGGGGCGGGGTGCTTTCATCATGGATAGTGTGAAGAAAGTTCGGCTGTATGAGCTCTTTCTAGACCATAAGAGTCAGCGTTTCTATAAGGCAAAGGTGGGGTTTATTACCCTTGACGAGAAAGCTGGAGAGGAGAAGAAAAAGTATGTGCAGATGCTAGTCCAAGCTGATGATCTTGAGCTAGCTCTCGAAGGGTTGCACAAAGGCATGGAAGGGACACTTTCGGACTACGAGATAGCTTCTATCGCAGAGACGGTGTATATGGATGTCTACCCTTATGTGGTGAAGACTGAATAGTGACTGAGTGAGAGATGAGTACGATCGAAGAGCGACTGCGAGAGATCAAGGAGACACTACCCGAGTCTACCCGTGTCATAGCTGTGTCCAAGTTTCATCCGACTGAGAGGATACTTGAGGCTTACAACGCAGGGCAGAGGTTGTTTGGTGAGAATAGGGCGCAAGAAATGACCGAAAAGCAGCCCCAACTGCCTAGCGATATCGAATGGCACTTTATTGGCACTCTGCAGCGCAATAAGGTGAAGTACATTGTCCCTTTCGTGCATACGATCCACAGCGTTGACTCGATCCGACTCCTCGATGAGATAGAGCGCCAGTGCGCCCGCTTGCAACGAGAAAGCGTGCGAGTACTACTCCAGATACATATTTCAGGTGAGGAGACGAAGCACGGCTTCGATAAAGAGGAGCTCGATGATCTGATAAACAGTGGAGCGTTAGAGCAGCTCCAGCATGTGAAAGTGGTAGGACTGATGGGCATGGCTTCGCTGACCGATGATCTCGACTTGGTAGACAGTGAGTTTGCTCGTATGAGGGGGATATTCGACGCACTCAAGGGAGGTCCCTTTGCAGGGCATCCCGAGTTTAAGGAACTTTCGATAGGGATGTCAGGCGACTACCAGCTCGCAGTAAGGCATGGTGCCACCTACGTGCGAATAGGTACCGCGATTTTTGGCGCGAGAGAGTACTAAATCACTTTTTTTCTTACCTTTGTTAGTGAGTATATACACTAACTTATTAAAAGAATGGTTATATGAGCGATAAGGAAGTATACGACGAGCTCGATATCGAAGACCAGGAGTTGCTAGATCACATTCGCGAGGCAACGAGTGACATCGATGCGATCAACGATCTCACAGACGACGATCTCCAGCTTTTGCTAGATCTATGGTATGACTACCTTGTAGAGCTGGACGATGAGTCGGATGACGAAGATGTGGAGGTAGATACAGACGACCTCTACGAGTACATTCAGGAAGCTCTAGATGAGGAAGATGTCGATTTCGATATCTCACTAGACCACCTCTTGACTATCCTTGACGCAGAGCAAGATTTTGTCGAAGAGTACATCGAACTTGAAGATGAGTAATTTATTAAAAGAGAAAATGTTATGAAGAAAGTTTATGCAATCATAGGAGTTACAACACTCTCATTAGCGATGATCCTAAGTAGCTGTGGCGCAAGCAACACAGTGAAAGGATCCGGTATCGGAGCTGGTACTGGTGCAGTGATCGGAGCTGGTATAGGTAAGGCTACAGGCAACACAGGTCTAGGTGCCGTCATTGGCGGTGTCGTAGGTGGTGTTGCTGGCGGTGCAATTGGTCATCAGATGGATAAGCAGGCAAAGGAGCTTGAGAGTCAAGTCCCTGAGGCTACAGTTGAAAAGGTCAATGATGGTGAGGCCATCAAGGTGACTTTTGACAGCGGAATTCTCTTCGACTCCAGCTCTAGCACTCTAAGTGCTGCTTCACGCGATGCACTCAAGCGCTTTGCAGAGAATATGAACGCCAACCCTGATACAGACATCAAGATTGTTGGGCATACCGATAGCACTGGACGCTATGAGTACAACATGAAACTCTCAGAGGATAGAGCACAGAGCGTCCTCAACTACCTCCGTGCCAATAACGTAGCTGCTTCACGTATGATCCCGCTTGGTGTTGGTCCTGATCATCCAGTGGTAGACAATAGCACTAGTGCTAATCGTGCTAAGAACCGCCGTGTTGAGATCTTCATCCTTCCGAATGCAAAGATGATCCAAGAGGCTCAGCAACAAGCTGCTAACTAATACCAGCGAGCAGACTGATAAGATATTGGGTGTATCAAGGTTGTTACCTTGGTGCACCCTTTCTCTTTGTGTACTAGTTGATTGCGTTTATGATATACTCTGCTGCCACTGTAGCTGGCTCGGCTTCAGAGTGGAGTAGGGTGCGAACCTCTTTGTAGCCCTCCAGCATCTCTTGTCGCTCTGGAGTGTCGTGTAGTAGTGGGGCAAGTGCTTCTTGCACGAGCTCTTCCCTAAATAGCCCTCCGAATAGCTCTTGTACTATTTCCCGACCCGCCACCAGGTTAACTAGGGAGATAAAGGGAATAGTAAAGAACTTCTTAAAGACAAAGTTGGCGAGTGAGCCTGCCTTCACATCGTAGCAAACCACTTGAGGAGTGTTGAGCAGAGCCGTCTCTAGAGTGGCTGTCCCCGAAGTCACAAGGGCAGCTTGAGCACTCCTAACCACGCTAAATGTATTATTAAACACCAGAGTCGCACAGATGCCAGCTCCCTCCATTACCTGGTGGTAAAGTGACTCCGGCACACCTGGAGCAGCGGCTATCACTCTACCAAAGCTAGGATACCGTCCTGCCACTCGTAGCATGGTAGGTAAGTTTTGCTTGATCTCAGACTGCCTGCTACCACAGAGCAGAGCTATATAGGGCTTCGGTAGTGTTTCAAGCTCATGTGGCTCTTGCAGGTACGCCTCTACGCTTTGCATGGAGGGGTTACCTACATAGTGTGCTTGCGGTAGATTGTGCTTCGCAAAATAGTCCACCTCGAAGGGGAATATGGTCAGCACCAGGTCGGTATGGGTGCGGAGTTTCTTGATCCGATACTTCTTCCATGCCCATACCTTTGGCGGAATGTAGTATACCAGCTTGCTCTGAGAGAGATGGCGCTTCACGAAAGGTAGTATATACCTAAAGCAGAACCCTGCATAGTCCACGCAGATTACTACGTCTGGGCTTACCTCTAAGAGCTTATCTTGCACCTTTTTAGCACCAGCTCTGATTTTAGATAGGTTGCGAGCTACGTCAATGAAGCCCATGTATGCCATCTCCTCGGATCGCACCACGCACTCACCTCCAACCTCCCGCATGAGAGGTCCTCCCATGAAGTAAAATCTGGCACTACTGTCTTGTTGCAATATGGCTCTCATCAAGTTAGAGGCGTGCAGGTCACCACTCGCCTCTCCTACGACCAGGAAGTACTTCATACTGCTCTCCCTCAATCCCTTATGGTTCTACACTACTCGCACCAATGCTGCATCTGGTCGAGAGCTTCGTAGTCTGTGACATCGATCTTGCAGGGTACCACCGTGGTATAGCCTCTATCGAGTACGACTACATCCCATAGATCGTCTTGTGGCTCACGGAGTTGCAGGCTACCAGTCAGCCAGTAGGCGTCGCGCCCAGCTGGTGTCTCATGCTTGACGTACTCACCCACATATCTGCCCTCTGCCTGACTACATACTCTCATCCCTCTCACCTCCGGTAGATTGGGAACATTGACATTGAGGTAAGTGCCTCTAGGTAGCCCTTCTTTCAGAATACGCCTAGCGATGGTACGGGCGAAGCGACAACTCTCTAAGTAGTCGCTATCCTGCGTGCCGTCGACAAGTGAGATGCCAAAAGAGGGGATGTCGAAGATAGTACCCTCAATGGCAGCACCTAGCGTACCAGAGTAGTTCACTGCAATAGCTTGGTTGCCACCATGATTGATCCCAGCTATTACGAGGTCCGGCTTTTCAGTAACGATCTCATTAAGAGCAAGTTTCACGCAGTCTGCAGGTGTGCCACTACAACTATAGATGGTAAGGCCAGGCTCAGACTTAACCATGCCGAAGTGGATAGGCACCTCGCTTGTGATAGCGCTTGAAAAGCCGCTGCGTGGGCCATCCGGAGCCACTACGACCACCTCTCCTATGTCGCGAAGAGATTGCACGAGAGCTTGCAGACCCTTAGCGAAGACTCCGTCGTCGTTACATACCAGTATCAGAGGGGGCTTTGCTGTTTTAGACATGATCTCTTCTCCTTATTTCTCGACGACTCGCTCTAGCTTCACATCAAAGATCAGTGTAGAGAAGCCAGGTATCAGCCCCCTATAAGAGTAGCGTCCGTACCCATATTGCCATGGGAGGACTACCTCCCAGCTGTCCCCGACATTCATCTTCTGCAGAGCTATCTGCATGCCCTTCACTAGATCAGATACCGCTAGCTCCATGGTCTCTTCCTTCTGGAAGATCTGCCCGGAGATCAGACGTCCTGAGAGCGTCATCTCCACGGTACTATTCTGGAAGGGGTATTCAGGATTGTCACTAGCAGGGGCACTCTGGATCACTTTGTAGTAGATCGGTTGATCTTCGTTGAGGAAGTAGATGCTCGTGTAGCTGGAGTTCTTGGCGATCTCTGCTATATACGCTTCGTTTTCCTTCTGATACTCCGACTGCTCTACGGGGCGTGACATGTCACAGCTCGCCAGCATCAAGAGCGATAGGGAGAGTAGTAGAGACGAAAATATCTTCTTCATATACTTTTCTTATAGCTTCTTTAGGAGGTTGGTGATACTTACGGCATCACCGATGATATTCTTTAGTTCATTGATCGGCACCCTTCTCTGCTCCATGGTGTCGCGATTGCGAATGGTAACGCTCTGATCCTCGAGTGTATCGTGGTCTACCGTTACGCAAAATGGGGTGCCCAGTGCGTCCTGGCGTCTGTACCTCTTACCTATGGAGTCCTTGTCGTCGTACTGGCATGGGAAGTCGTACTTCAGATCCTCTATGATCTTCTCAGCGATCTCTGGTAGACCGTCCTTGCGAACTAGCGGGAATACTGCCACCTTGACCGGAGCGAGCGCAGGTGGAAACTTGAGTACCACTCTGGTCTCACCGTTCTCGAGCTTCTCCTCCTTGTAGCTGCCAGATAAGATGCTTAGGATCATCCTATCCACACCGATAGAGGTCTCAATGATGTAGGGGATGTAGCTCTCCTTACGCTCTGGATCGTAGTACCTTAGTCGCTTACCACTGTGCTCCTCGTGCTGCTTGAGGTCGAAGTCCGTCCTCGAGTGTATGCCCTCGACCTCCTTGAAGCCAAATGGCATCTCAAACTCGATGTCGGTGGCTGCGTTGGCGTAGTGAGCCAGCTTGTCATGGTCATGGTAGCGGTACTTATCTTCTCCAAAGCCGAGCGCCTGGTGCCACTTTAGGCGAATCTTCTTCCACTCTTCAAACCACTCCAACTCCGTACCTGGAGCTACAAAAAATTGCATCTCCATCTGCTCAAACTCACGCATCCTGAAGATGAACTGCCGAGCTACTATCTCATTGCGAAACGCCTTACCTATCTGTGCGATACCAAAGGGCACCTTCATGCGTCCAGACTTCTGGACGTTGAGGAAGTTGACAAAGATACCCTGAGCTGTCTCTGGGCGGAGGTAGACCTTCATGGCACCGTCAGCGGTTGAGCCCATCTCTGTGGCAAACATTAGGTTAAACTGCCTCACGTCGGTCCAGTTGCGACTACCACTTATTGGATCCGCGATCTCACACTCTATGATCAGGTCGCGAAGTGCGGTCCAGTCTTCGTCCGTCAGAGCTGCCACCATACGGGCATGAATATCGTCATAGTGCTCTTGGTAGCGCAGTACACGCTGGTTTGTGGCACGATACTCCGCTTCGTCAAACTCATCTCCAAAGCGCTTACGACCCTTCTCGACCTCCTTCTCTATCTTCTCCTTTTGCTTCTCGAGGTACTCCTCCATCAGCACATCAGCCCGGTATCTCTTCTTAGAGTCGCGGTTGTCGATCAGAGGGTCGTTAAAGGCATCGACGTGCCCAGAGGCTTTCCAGACTGTAGGGTGCATAAAGATAGCAGAGTCCAGACCCACAATGTTGTCATGCAGGAGGGTCATGCTCTTCCACCAGTACTCTTTGAGATTATTCTTCAGCTCTATGCCGTTTTGACCATAGTCATAGACGGCTCCAAGTCCGTCATATATCTCTGAAGATGGGAAGATAAACCCATACTCCTTACAATGTGCAATAATCTTCTTAAAAAGGTTCTCTGGCTCTGCCATATACGCTCTTTCCTTAAATGTTCAAATGAATTTCTGTGTCATCTCCGCAAAGTTACCGAAAATTAGCGTCATTAGGTGGGGATCATGTCAAGGTCAATACTGTAGGAGAAAACAGCTAGACCAGGAGTACAGATATATGGCGAATAGCCTTTACTGATGCTTGCACCCAAACTAAGTGAAATATGACCTCCGAACTTAAAAAATCTAAGTTGGGAACTTCGACATGCCTAAGTTCCGAACTTC
>JAUNLH010000036.1 GCA_030532365.1 Porphyromonas sp. | reverse complement strand
CGTAGATTCAAGTACCAAGTGCAATTTTATATTAAATGTTTAGCAAACGCAACTAAAGGGGAATCAAAGTCTATTTTTTCTCTTGGTCTTTTGTTTAGCTTATACTGAAATCGCTTGATTTGTTGATTGTTCAAGTGTTTGAAATCCATGTTTTTAGGTATATATTGTCTTATTAGTTTATTAGTATATTCTATAGCACCTTTTTGCCACGATGCGTATGGGTCTGCGAAGTAGACTGTAGTGTTTAGCTTTTTCGCGATGTACTTGTGTTCAGAGAATTCAGCTCCATTGTCCGTTGTTATGGTTTTAATCAGATTTTTGAAAGGCAGCAACAATCTCACGACAGCTTTTGCGAGTTCTTTGGGCTTCTTGCCGGTGTCCAATTTTTCCATGAAAATCATAGAAGTAGACTTCTCAACAATGGTCAGCAGTATTGCCTTGCTACCGCTACTTACGATTGTATCCATTTCAAAGTCGCCAAACCTTCTTCCATCCACCTCCTTAGGTCTGTCGTGAATACTTACTCTATCCGGTATTCTTGTTTTAGAAGCATAAAGTCCTCGTTTTCGTTTCTTCAACTTGTGTCTGCAGTTCTTGTAGAGCTCTCCTCCTTCTTCTTTGTCCTTCCTGATCCACTTGTATATCGTTTCGTGAGAGAGGTGAATACTCTTTTCTTTCTTCAGCCAGCCAACGATTTGTTTGGGAGACCATTGCTCTTCCATTAGCATTTTGAGAGCTACCTTCTTTATCCACCCGGGAGTAGACTTATTCTTTGCGGAGCATGCTATATTCTCTTTCGCAAGCATTTGTGCATACTCGTGATTATAACGCCCCCTCTTCGTGGCATTCCTCTTTACTTCTCGTGAGATGGTAGAAGGAGATACTCCAATAAGCTCAGCAATCTCTTTTTGTTTTACACCCTTTTTCAAGCATTGGGAGATTGTGTACCTTTGCTCTCGGGTTAGATGTTTGTATTTCATGACCAACAAAATTATCTAATCTGGGGGAGATTTCGGTCTCCCCTTTCTTTTTTCTTTGTTGGTACTTGAATTAACGATTCCTTTTGCCACTCGCGACCGCCCTTCCTTTGAGAGGAAGGGGGCGGTCGAGTTCTCCTCAATGCAACCCTAAAAATTGCACTTCGATGTTGAACTTAGGTTCAAACTCCCATTTACCTCCGCAAAAAGTACGCTTATACAATCCTACTCCTATTATTTATCACAATCCACCCTCCACTCCATGGCGAAGAAGAGCATTATTGCAACTTACAAGACATTACAGAGAAGCATCTCCTAAGGCGGGCTACAGAGCGGGATTTTTCGGACACCCGAACTTAGAAAATCTAAGTTGGGAACTTGGATGTATCGAAGTTCCCAACTTCGACAACTCTAAGTTCCCAACTAAGATTTGCCGAAGTTCGGAACTCGGATTTTCGTGACGGGCAAGTTCTTTTTCTATGTGATCCTGACTGGCTAGACTTTTTGATCAATAATAGCAGTTTTGCACAGAGACATTCACACTTAGTCATCTGACTAGAGTATGAAATCAGACTTCCGACTTAGGTTCCTTCTTCTCCTACTCTCTATTGTTGGCACGTGCCTATGGAGGAGTATGGGGATATTCGAGCTTTTGATCGGGGAGGTTCTCATAGAGTACTGATAGAGAGCCCCATGTATCAATACGATAAGAGCCGGACACTGTAGATACAGGTCCGGCTCTTATATTGATCTTTATAGCAGTCTCTTCAGAGGTCTGTTCCCCTACTCCTCCTTACAGTAGGCTGGAATACCACGGTAGCGCTGCTCCACGATCGCAGAGAGTCGCTTGCGCAAAGAGGGGATCTCGATCTTATCCAAGACATCGCTCATGAAGGCAATGGTGAGGATCAGCTTTGCCTCCACCTTGGAGATACCTCTCTGTCGGAGGTAAAAGAGCTGCGTCTCATCGAGCTCGCCAGTGGTCATGCCGTGCGTGCATCGTACATCATCGGCGTAGATCTCTAGCTGGGGCTTGGAGTACATCTTGGCAGTCTTAGAGAGGAGGAGGTTGCGGTTGGACTGATAGGCTTCGGTCTTCTGCGCATTCTGCTCTACGTAGATCATGCCGGAGAAGTTACCTCTCGCAGAGTCATTGACTGTATACTTAAAGAGCTGGTCGCTCATGCAATTGGGCACATTGTGGTGCACCTGGCACCAGTTGTCTGCCACTTGCTCGCCATCCAATATGCAGAGCCCATCGAGGTCGATCGTAGCTCGCTCACCATTGAGGTGGCAAAAGAAGTTATTTCGGGTCGTACCGTTTTGCACCGTCATATTGTCTATGAGGACCTTGCTTCCTTCCTCCTGCACCACATGTACACTGCGGAGGCGGTTAGAAAGGATTGAGTTTTCCTCCATATCATAGAGCCGATGGTGGCTGTCCTTGCCTGCATATAGCTCAATGACACCATTGCGGAGCGACTTGGTACCTGCATCATAGCTATGGTCGCAGATGAGCAGGGTGGAGCTACTGCCCTCCTCGCCTATCCATAAGATACGTGGTGTGGTCAGCTCTTCTCTGCCTGGGATCACTGCGGTGTAGTGCATCATGTGTACCGCCTGCTCTAGCTCCACCCCCTTGCCGACATAGAGTACAAAGGCATCCTGCAGGAGCAGCGTATTGAGCGCTGAAAGGGGATCCGTCTTGAGGTCTGGCGCTTGGTTGAAGTAGCGCTCAGCCTGCTCAGGGTAAAGCTCTGCAAACTGCGAGAGTCGCCCGATGAAGACGCCCTCCGGCACCTCGCCTTGTATGGCTACTTGCTCCTCGGTGATCATACAGCTGATGGCGTCTTCGGTGAGTATCGGGCAAGCGTGATGATCCTCGACATCTACCGCCTCCGCTGGTCGAGAGATATTGAGCTCCCATGGGTAGCTAAGAAGTGCGTCGATGTCAAACTTCTGGTACGCCTCAGCTCCGGTGCGGGGTAAGGGGGTGTTGGTGAGGAGTTTTCTCGCTTCGTCACGTGCCTTGAGTATGAGAAAGGGTACTCCCTCACGAGGTAGCTGCTCCGCACGTGCTAGGAAGCTCTGTGTGATGGTGGTGGTACTCATACTCCGCTCTGCTCTTCTCCTCTTAGCCAGTCGTATCCCTCCTTTTCCAACTTCAATACCAGCTCTGGACCGCCTGTCTTGACAATCCTGCCGTCTAGCAGTACGTGCACCACATCGGGCTGGATGATGTCGAGCAATCGCTGATAGTGGGTGATGACGAGTGTAGACCTCTCAGGCGAGCGCAGGCTATTGACGCCATGTGCTACCACCTTGAGGGCATCGATGTCAAGCCCAGAGTCGGTCTCGTCGAGGATGGCTAGCTTGGGCTCAAGCACCGCCATTTGGAAGATCTCGTTGCGCTTCTTCTCTCCTCCGGAGAAGCCCACATTGACTGGGCGCCGTGCGAGATCGCTACTGAGCTCTACGAGCTTCTGCTTCTCACGGATCAGCTTTAGGAACTCCGCTGCAGACATCGGCTGTAACCCCTGATTGGCACGTATAGAATTTATCGCTGTACGTAGGAAGTTGGTCATCGATACACCGGGTATCTCAACAGGATATTGAAAGCTCATAAAGATACCTGCCTGGGCACGCTCCTCCGGCTGTAGAGCTAGTAGGTCTTGCCCCTGATAAGTAACGCTCCCCGACGTCACCTCGTAGCGCGGATTGCCTGTAAGGACATTTGCGAAGGTGCTCTTGCCCGAGCCGTTAGGACCCATGATGGCATGTACCTCACCAGTAGGGACATGGAGCGATAGCCCTCGTAGGATCTCCTTCTCCCCTATCCTGGCATGTAGATCTTTTATATTTATCATGATGTATTATTTATAGTTCGATAAGTGTCATTCAACCAGAAGTAAGGATCAGCCCACGGAGCCCTCAAGTGAGATGGCGAGGAGCTTCTGTGCCTCTACGGCAAACTCCATAGGTAGCTTGTCCATCACCTCCCGCGCATAGCCATTGATGATCAGCCCTACAGCCTCTTCAGGCGGGATACCACGCTGATTACAATAGAAGAGCTGGTCTTCGCTGATCTTGGAGGTTGTCGCCTCGTGCTCGAGTATGGCGGTGTCGTTTTGTACATCCATGTACGGAAAGGTATGAGCACCACAGCGATCTCCGACTAGTAGACTGTCACACTGAGAGTGGTTGCGGGCGTTCTCCGCCTTAGGTGCTATGCGCACAAGTCCTCGGTAGGAGTTTTGACTCTTACCGGCTGAGATCCCTTTGGATACAATACGACTGCGGGTATTTTTGCCCAAGTGGATCATCTTGGTACCCGTATCTGCTTGCTGGTAGTTGTTGGTAACCGCAACAGAGTAAAACTCCCCTACAGAGTCATCGCCGCGCAGGACACAGCTGGGGTACTTCCATGTGATGGCAGAGCCTGTCTCCACCTGCGTCCAAGAGAGCTTGGAGCGCTTACCCTTACAGATGCCTCTCTTTGTCACAAAGTTGTAGATACCTCCCTTGCCATCTTTATCACCTGGGTACCAGTTTTGTACGGTAGAATACTTGACCTCTGCCTCCGCCTCGACAGCGATCTCTACTACTGCTGCGTGGAGCTGATTTTCGTCTCGTATGGGAGCCGTACAGCCCTCAAGATAAGAGACATACGACTCCTCGTCAGCGATGATGAGGGTACGCTCAAACTGACCTGTATTGAAAGCATTGATACGGAAGTAGGTACTTAGCTCCATGGGACAGTGGACCCCCTTTGGAATGTAGACAAAGGAGCCGTCAGAGAAGACAGCGGAGTTGAGCGCAGCAAAGTAGTTGTCAGCATAGGGTACGACACTCCCGAGGTACTTCTGTACAAGGTCGGGGTACTCGCGCGCCGCCTCGCTAAAGGAGCAGAAGATGATTCCATGCTTGGCAAGTGTCTCTCTGAATGTAGTACGCACCGAAGTGCTATCTACCACAGCATCAACGGCAATGCCGGCAAGTGCCTTGCGCTCATTGATGGGGACACCTAGCTTCTCAAAGGTGCTCTCCAACTCCGGATCAAGCTCTGTATCAGCATCCTTAGCTTGTCGAGGCGAAGCGTAGTAGATGATGTCTTGATAGTCTATCTCGGGTATATCTAGGTGCGCCCATGTGGGCATCTCCATCTTCTGCCATGCCCTGAAAGCTTTTAGACGAAACTCAAGCAACCACTCCGGCTCCTCTTTCTTAGCCGAGATAAGTCGGACTGTCTCCTCCGACAGTCCTTTTGGTATATAGTCGCTCTCTATATCGGTGGTAAAGCCATACTTATATTCGGACTGCGTGATATTGTCCAGTATGTCGCTAAACGATTCCTTGGGGTTATTCATATAATCTGTAATGCTTGTAACTGCTCTCCCTCTACCTCTACTACCTCGAACAGCTGACTGTCAATAATTGTTCTCATCAGAGAGTCAATGACTGGGTAGACCATGAGCCCATCAGGGATAGGTGGGAGACCTGCAGTCGGTGCTATCCAAGTATATACGGAGAGCCATAGCCCCCACATCAAGACTCCTACGAGGAGTGCTAGGATCATACCGAGTACTCTACTGATGATCCCACGGGTGATCGGAAGGATCCTGATGATGAGGTTGCTCACTAGAGTACAGGCGATCATACAGAGGATAAACCCTAAGATCCAGCTTGCCCATGTCACACTTGTGACTGGCACCAAGAAGTCAAAGTACTGTGCTAGAAAAGGAGTGACCTCATTGGCGAGCCCAATTGAAATAATCAGCGAAAGAAGGGTTAGAGCCTGGCGTACGACACCAGCGCTGTAACCCTTAATCGTTGCAAAGGCAAGTGTACATATCAGTAGCAGGTCGAGCCAATGCATATTACTTTTTATCTATTTAGCAGTTAACTTAAAGCTCTCGTTTTACTTCTATAGTTTCAAAGGCTTCGATCTGGTCTCCCACTAGGACATCATTGAAGCCCTCGATGTTAAGACCGCACTCGTAGCCTGCACCCACCTCCTTGACGTCGTCCTGGAACCTACGTAGTGAGGCTAGCTTGCCAGTATGCTTGACGATGCCGTCGCGTATGACACGGACACTGTCGGTACGTGAGATCTTACCCTCCTTGACATAGCACCCTGCAATGGTACCCACACGAGATACCTTGAAGGTCTCACGAACCTCTACGCTAGCTGTGACGCGCTCACGCAGCTCAGGTGAGAGCATACCCTCCATAGCTGTAGTGATATCGTCGAGCGCATCGTAGATGATGGAATAGAGGCGTATCTCCACCCCTTCCTCCTCAGCAAGTCGACGTGCACCCTGTGCTGGGCGTACCTGGAAGCCGATAATGATTGCATTGGAGGCTGAAGCTAGGATCACATCGCTCTCGGAGATCTGTCCTACCGCCTTGTGGATTACATTGACATTGATCTCGTCGGTAGAGAGCTTGACGATTGAGTCGGAGAGAGCTTCGACCGAACCATCCATATCACCCTTAACGATGATATTAAGCTCCTGCATCTCACCCTCAGCGATCCGCCTATTGATATCCATAAGAGAGGGCAGTCGCTGTGTACGCTCTTTCTGCTCGCGCTGCAACTGCTCGCGCTTGGTTGCAATCTCGCGCACCTCTGCCTCGGTATCTAGGATATTGAAGACCTCACCTGCCTGTGTAGCACCATTGAGACCGAGCACCTTCACCGGCTCGGATGGTCCAACCTCCTTGACCTCCTTGCCATACTCGTTGTAGAGCGCCTTGACACGACCATAGTTGCTACCTGCAAGTATATAGTCACCGGTCCTGAGCGTACCCTCACGCACCAACACCTTTGTGGTGTAGCCCCTACCCTGCTCTAGAGTACTCTCTACGACAGAGCCAGAGGCGTTCTTGTTGGGGTTCGCCTTAAGCTCCATCAGCTCTGCCTCTAGTAGGACTTTCTCCAGCAGCTCCCTGATACCATCGCCTTTTTTGGCAGATATCTCTTGGCTTTGATACTTCCCACCCCAATCCTCTACTAGATAGTTGAGGTTGGCGAGCTCCTCCTTGATTCGGTCTGGGTTTGCCTGAGGCTTATCTATCTTATTGATCGCAAAGATAATGGGAACACCTGCTAGGGAGGCGTGGCTCAGGGCCTCCTTGGTCTGGGGCATCACACCGTCGTCTGCTGCAACTACAATGATGGCGACATCGGTGACCTGTGCACCACGAGCACGCATCGCTGTAAAGGCTTCGTGACCTGGGGTGTCTAAGAATGTTATCTTCTTGCCATTGTCAAGAGTCACACTATAAGCACCGATGTGCTGAGTGATACCTCCTGCCTCTCCCAGTACAACATCCTCGTTGCGAATAGCATCGAGCAATGAAGTTTTACCATGGTCTACGTGACCCATCACAGTGACGATCGGCGCCCTCGGTACAAGATCCTCCTCCTTGTCCTTCTCGGTCTCGATAACATCGATCATCTGTGCCTCTACATACTCAGCCTCATATCCATATTCACTGAGCACCAGGTCGATGGTATCCTTCTCTAGACGCTGGTTGATGGAGATGATAATACCGAGGTTAAAGCAGATCATGATGATGTCATTGACCGGTACATCGATCATCTTGGCAAGGTCATTCGCAGTAACGTACTCAGTAAGCTGCAGTGTCTTGTCCTTTGCCTGCTCTTGTGCCAAGGCGTCCATCTCCTGGCGGTGTGCATCACGCTTCTCACGGCGATACTTGGCAGCACGGGAGGAGTCTTTCTTGCGACCTCCCTGTATGGCAGCCATAGTCTCACGTATCTGGCGTTGGATGTCCTCTTGGGTGATCTCCGGCTTCTCCTCCACCTTACGACGGCGGCGCGCCTTACGACCACTCTTCTCTTGCTTTTGCTGTTGATCCTTCTTCCCCTCCGGCTGAGCTCCAGATCGGCGTGCCTTGCGATCCTTAGAGCCGTCGATCTCGCGTTGAGCCTCTTCGACATCGACCTTGCCCTTCCGGACACGCTTACGGTGCCTCTTGCTAGGTCTTGTAGGCTCTATCTCTGATAGGTCTACCTTACCTACGACGGTAAGCCCTACATCATCAGCACGACCAAAGCGGAATACCTTGGTCTTTTCAGGCTCATCCTCTTTTGTCTCCTCCGCCTTTTTCGGTTGCTCTTTCTTTGGCGTTTCGATCTTAACTTTCTCTGCCTTCGGCTCTTCAGTCTTCCGTTCTTCCAACTTTGCCGGCTTCTTCTTAGGCTCAGGCTGAGTCGTCTCCTCCTGCTTCTTAGCTACGGGCGGAGTTATTGGCTTCTCCTCTTTTTTCTGAGGCTGAGCTGGCTTCTGCTCCACCTCGGGCTGGGGTTTTACCTCTACCTTAGGCTGGGGTGCAGGCTTCTCCTTGGTCGCTTTTGCCACAGGTTGCTCCACCTTGGCGGGCTCTTCCTTCTTCGGTGTTGGCTTCTTCTCCTCTGCAGCAGGTTTCTTCTCTACCTTGGCGGGCTCTGACTTAGGTTCGGGCTTAGGCTCTGGCTTTACTGGCTCTGCCTTCTTCTCCTCAGCCTTTGCGGTCGGGGTCGCCTTCTTCTTCGGCTGGATCACATTTCCCTTTGCATCCAGCTCTATCTTCCCCTTAACCACAGGCCCTGCTGATTTCTTTGTCTCCGTCTTCTCCGACTGTTGAGGGGGTGTCGCCTGCTCCTCGCCCTTAGAGGGCTCAGATGTAGCCTCCGGCTTCTTTGGTGCCAGATACTTATCCTCGAGTGACTGAATTTGCGCCTTATCTAGATGTCCGCCAAACTCTTTAAGGCAGCTCCTAAACTCTTCTTCCGTTAGTTTACTGTTTGGACCATACTTCTTATTGGGATACTTCTTCTGAAGGAACTCCTTCAAAGAAGCAATACCCACATTAAGGTCCGTAGCCACTACATTTATTCTTATTACAGGCATATACTCTCTTTATCCTCCTCTTCTCTGTCGTTCTATCTACTATCTCCTCCTCACACTTCAGTCGTCCTGCTCCTCGAAGTCCTCCATCTCATCAGCGGGATTAACCGGCTCAAGCACCTGGTAGTACTTTGGATCGCGTGTAGGGAGATAAGGGAACTGTTCGCTCGGAAGCTCGGAGTCGTCAAACTCGGTCATCAAGATCTGTATGATGTTATCCACCGTCTGCTCCTCCAGATCGGTGGCTCTGATGAGCTCCTCACGCGAGCGTCGCAGCACTGACTTAGCCGTGTCGCAGCCAATTCCCTTAAAGGTATTGATCACCCAAGGATCGATCACGTCGTCAAACTCAGTGAGGAATAGGTCATCCTCGTCCATATCCTGAGCTTCATCGCGATAGATGTCTATTTCGTATCCGGTGAGCAATCCAGCTAGCTTGATGTTATGTCCGCCCTTACCGATAGCTAGTGAGATCTGGTCTTTAGGCAAGTAGACATCTGCGCGCTTTGACTCCTCATTGATTCTCACCTCGGCATGCTTAGCAGGTGCTAGAGCTCTCTGGATTAGGAGCAATGGGTTAGCAGTGTACTGTAGCACGTCTATGCTTTCATTGCGCAGCTCACTTACGACACCTTGTATGCGTGATCCTCTCACACCTACTACTGCACCTACCGGATCCACTCTATCGTCGTAGCTCTCCACTGCCACCTTAGCACGTTCGCCCGGTACTCGAGCTACAGCACGAATGCTCACAAGCCCATCTTGCAGCTCAGGCACCTCACGCTCGAAGAGACGCACCAGGAAAGTATCCGAGATACGGCTCAAGATGATCTTCGGGTTGTTATTGTTGTAGTCGACCCGCTCGATGACGGCATTGACTCGATCTCCCTTCTTAAATCTATCTCTCGGTATAGCAAGGGCGCGTGGCAGTATCAGCTCGTTGCCCTCAGAGTCCATCATGAGCACCTCCCGCTTCCATACTTGGTAGACGTCAGCACTGATCAGCTCACCGACCCTCTGGCTATAATTGGCATAGAGTGTATCCTTCTCCAGCTCAAGGACCTTAGAAGAGAGCGACTGCTTGAGGTTAAGTATAGCACGGCGCCCAAAGTCCTCGAGTGCCACCTCATCTACATACTCCTCGCCCTCTTCCCAGTCCTCCTCACCCATCTCTGCTAGCTCTGAGAGGGAGACTTGCTGCATAGGCTCTGTAAGGTTCTCATCAGCAACCACTTCTCGGCGGCGCCATATCTCCATGTCACCATCTAGGTTCACAATGACGTCAAAGTTACTATCTGTGCCAAATCGCCTTACGATCACGTTGCGCAACGACTCTTCCAGCACCCTGATGAGTGTATCCTCATCTATCTCCTTGAGACCCTTGTACTCTTTGAGGGCATCTACGATTGTTGTCTGCCTCTTTCTACTCATCCTTACTTTCTATTGCTTATGACTCAAGCTATACTCACAGCTCACTTCAACTCTTAAAAATCAATCATGTAGGTTGCCTTCTTGATCTCATCATAAGGCAAGCTCAGCACCTCTGGCGTCGGTTGCTTACGTCGCGCCCCTTCGGGCTTTATCATCCTTATCACCTCCAGCTCGATTCCATCGTCCGATACCTGCAGGAGCGTCCCATGCTCTTTCACACCCGACTTCAGCAGCACCTCTAGCTGCTCATCGAGATACTTACGGTATCGCCTAGGGCTATCCAGTGGAGTAGTGAGTCCGGCACTAGACACCTCCAGCTCGAAGTCTTCCTGATCCCTATCTAGACGCTCCTCTATGTAGCGTGTCAGCTCCACGATAGTATCAATATCTATGGGCAGATCGTCGTGATCTATCACCACCGTGATCACGTTAGCCCCCTTCACAGAAAGCTCCACCACAAAGTAGCCCGCATCACGACTGATGCATTCCTCGACTATGGATCTTATATCTTGAACCTCTATCATCTCTCCACTCTGTCAATAGCAAGTGATGTATACACAATAAAATGAGAAGAACTCGTCAAGCAGTCAAGCATGTGAGAGTTCTCTCATTACCATTCCTTTGCAAAGATACACAAAAAACGCCTAGAATGCAAACCCCCAGACGACGCTCCAATCCATAACTCCAGGACCTTTGTGGTTAAAAATGAGGCACTTCGATAAACTAAAATTTTACTAATTAGCACTACTCATCCCCCATAAACGCCTTGAAGTGGCTTAAAATCAGGACTTAAAAGAGGATTTCCAAACTATTGAAGCGACCGATGTGGGAAAATTACTTAACCGAACGTTTGGTAGTTTGCATTTTTTTCGTAATCTTGCGCTGTGTACCCTTTACAATGATGCAGCAATGGGCATCAATACTTACAGATTTAAAGAATGAAAAGTATGAACAAAAAAATTCTGTTAACGGTCGCCATGCTTATCATGAGCATAGGAGCAGTGGTCGGTCAGACCATCAACGTGAAAGGAGTTGTGCTCGATGAGCGCAATGAGCCTATCATAGGTGCCTCCGTTAGACTAAAAGACAATGCTAGTGTAGGGACTTCCACTAATCTTGACGGAGAGTTCCAACTTAGAGTAGAGCAAGGTCAGATCTTGCTTATCAGCTATGTAGGATATATTACCGGCGAAGTGCCCGCCACCGCTACTATGCGGATCCAGCTACGCCCCGACAGTGAGATGCTTGAGGAGGTAGTCATCACCGGATATGGCACCACAAGCAAAAAGGCATTTACCGGTGCTGCCACGTCCGTTGGCACTGAGACACTCAGCTCAAAGCTCGATGCCAACCCCATCAAGGCTCTTAGCGGCTCAGTACCAGGTCTTAATATGATGCTTGGCTCAGGTCAGCCAGGTGCACCTGCTACGGTGTATGTCCGTGGTCGCAACTCCCTCAACTCCGGTACCCAGCCGCTCTATGTGATCGATGGCGTACCATTTGAGACAGGGAGCTTTAACAACCGTGTCGATGAGGGTGTTGAGATCTCACCTCTAGCCATGATCAACTCCGAGGACATCGAGTCCGTCACCGTACTCAAGGATGCTACAGCAACCTCTATCTACGGTGCCAGAGCAGCCAATGGTGTGATTGTCATCACTACTAAGAAGGGTAAGACAGGCTTCTCCGCCAACTTTACCACCAAGATAGGTGCGGCTACCATGCCCAACTTTGGCGACAAGTACCGCCCACTCTCAGCTGAGGACTATAGGAGTGCCTATCAGATCGCTTTGGACAATGCTGAGAAGTACATGCCTGATAATACACATTTCAAATACTTCGATAACTTCTACGGACACGGTTATCCAAATACCCCTGAAGGCCGACTACAGTGGTTTGAAGAGTGGTATATGGGGACCCCATACGATCCAGCAAAGACCACCAATTGGTTTGACGAGGTGACCCGCACCGGTCTTCAGCAAAATTACTCTCTCGACATCTCTGGTGGTGCCAACGACCCACGTGCTCCACGCTACTATGTGTCCTTTGACTATCTAAAGGATGAGGGTATCGTCATCGGTAAAGACCTCACACGCTACTCCTTCCGTGCCAATATCGATCAGGCACCATTCGAGTTCTTGCGCTACGGTATCAATACCAATCTCTCAATGACTGAGAGTAATGCTGGTGCTGGCGGTGGATACTTCACAGATCCGCTCACGCAGTCTTATATGCTCTCTCCGCTCGACCCAGTAAGATTGGAGAATGGAGAGTTTAACCTCAAGACTAGTACCGGGTATAACCCAGTTGCGCTACGTAGTGAGAAGGGTGATAAGAACTACTCCAAGCAGTATAGGGCTATCATCAATCCATACGTCACCATCACCTTTACCGACTGGCTGAGCTTCACCTCTCGGATGGGTCTAGACGCATACATCATGGACGACTTTGGGTTCTGGTCGTTCTACAACAACCAAGGTCGCGACATGAAGGGTATGGGTGAAAATGGGTACTTCACCAACTTCTACATGACTATGTCTAATACCTTCAATATCAATAAGAGCTGGGGTGACCACCACCTCAATGCCCTCTTAGGACATGAAGGACAGGCAACCCAATACAAGGGAGCATACCTCGCAGGTAGCAACTACCCAGTAGACTACCTCAACGATGTCACCCTAGCGGCTAAGCCAAGTAGCGCATCTACCAATAGGAGCGTGCTTAAGCTCTTGAGCTACTTCTCTAACTTCGAGTACGACTTTGCCAATAAGTACTACCTATCTGCTAGCTTCCGCTACGACTCATCATCTCGCTTCTCAGGCAAGAATAGGTGGGCACCCTTCTGGTCAGTAGGTGCTAAGTGGCGCTTGACCGAGGAGGACTTCATGGAGACCTCCAGGGAGTGGCTCAACGACCTAACCCTCCGCTCTAGCTACGGTACGACTGGTAACCAAGTAGTAGGTAGTGGCTGGTACGCATCTCGTGGTTACTACGACTTTGGGTACAACTACAATGGTAACCCAGGTAGTCTCTTGCTACAGAGCGACAACCCAGACCTTAAGTGGGAGCAGACTGCAAAGTTCAACGTTGGTCTCGATCTTCGTCTCTTCAACCAGCTTACACTCGGTGCCGACTACTACTACCACCTGACAAAGGACATGGTATTTGCAGTGCCCATCTCAGCTTCAGTCGGTGTGCCGACCTACTACGCTGGTGTTAAGTTCTACGAGAACATCGGTCAGCTCTCCAACGAAGGTTTGGAGCTCTCCCTCGGATGGGACGCTATCCAGACCAGCGACATGGAGCTAAGGTTTAACCTCAACGGTGCATTCAATAAGAATAGAATCAAGAAGCTCTCCACAGAACTTCCAATAGAGAGTTCCATCCAGATCACTGAGGTTGGCCGTGAGATCAACACCTTCAAGATGAAGGAGTGGGCAGGCGTAGACCCAGAGACCGGTAAGGGTATGTGGTACAAGGGTGAGGAAGGTACTGAGACGACCTTCAACTACAACGAGGCTGGCAAGCGCTATGTAGGTACACCAATGCCTAAGGTTCAGGGTGGTTTCCGCACCAACTTCCGCTACAAGGGCTTCGACACCTCACTCCAGCTCAATTATGCACTAGGTGGCATGATATATGGTAATAACCTTCGCTATGATTTCCAGGGTGGTAGTAGCTTAGGCGACAACATGACCAACTATATCTATAGAAATGCTTGGAGACAGCCAGGTGACGTTACTGACGTACCTATGCTCGCTGCAGCTAGAAACATTACTTGGAATAGCCACTCATCTCGCTTCTTGATGTCTGGCGACTACCTCAAGATTCAGTCTTGGCAGATCGGCTATACCTTCAAGGGTGGTGCGCTGAAAAACTCTCCGCTAAGTGCTATTAGAGTCTTCTTCAACGCTGAGAACCTCTACACCTTCCACGACAAGAGCTATATCGGTTACGACCCATCCAGCGTACATGCTGATGGTGTGATGTGGTGGACTTATCCGCAACCCACTAAGTACACCGGTGGTGTGACAGTCAGCTTCTAATGGTCAAATAGATAAAATCTGAGATAAGATATGAAACTAAAAAATATATTAAAGTCAACATTAGCTCTGGGACTACTGGTAGCGGGTATGAGCAGTTGCGACATGAATACACCCATGTACTACTTCTCCGACCCAGCAACTCCCAAGACGGTCCAGGACGTGCAAAACGTCGTCAATGGTGCCTACAACCAGTTTGCTGGATACCGCTTCTACGGTCGTAACGTTGTGGCTCTAGGTGATATCGCCACAGACATCGCTACCGCTTCACCAAGTAAGGGACACTTCGTCGCTATCGACCAGTGGACTTTCAATGAGACTGAGGGGGTCCTTGATGAGATCTGGAAGAGTGGATATGTAGTGATCGGCTCATGTACAGACGCTATCAACCAAGCCAATGCACTGCTAGCAGAAGCCAATACGAGCGATGATGAGAAGGCTCAGCTACAGAGTCTTATCATGCAGGCCGCAGGACTCAAGGCATACACCTACTACGCTATGATCAATATCTTTGGCAAGGACGTCGCCACCAATGGCAACACCCCTGGTCTGATATTGGTCAAGGAGGAGAAGCCAGCTCCTAAGGTAGAGGTAGAGCGCGCCTCAGTATCTGAGGTTTACAGCTATATCCTCGATCTACTCAAGCAGGCTCATGCAGCTGCAGCTGCTGCAGGTGAGGCTGCCTACATGGAACCATACCAATACTACATAAGTCCAGTGGCACTTGATGCTATGGAGGCAAAGATAAAACTATCACTCCACGACTATGCTGGAGCTAAGGCTGCTGCCACCAAGGCACTGCAAAGCTCTAAGGACATTTCAAACAAGGATTACCTCGCTATGTGGAGCAGTACTGCACCCTCAGCAGAGGACATCTTTACTCTCGTGAAAAGTGAGGACGACAACCTCTCTGCCAACGCTCTCAATACACTGTACGGCAGCTACCTAGCATCGCTCAATAGTCTTGTACTTGATGTCATGAAAGACACTGATGCACGCAGCGGCTTGATTCAGATGACTAAGGCTGACGACGAGGCGATTCAGCTACCCCACCCCACCAAGTACAATGGTACTCCATCGGCTGCGGCTGTCTCCAATATCCCAGTACTTCGCTACTCAGATATGTATCTGACGCTGGCTGAGGCTGAGGCAAACCTTGGCAACCTTGCAGCTGCATCAACAGCTCTGCTCAACGTTGCTAAGCGTGACAGCGAGGTAAATGCAACAACCTTTACAGCTTATGGCAAGGCCGAGCTACTTCAGTTTATCGCTGAAGAGCGTGTGAGGGAGTTCTTCGTCGAGGGACACCGCCTCATGGACCTCAAGCGTACTGGTGCTCCAGCTACGATCAATGGTAAGCAGGGTTATGTCATCTCTGGCTTTGCCTTCCCAATCCCAGCAAGCGAGATCAATGCTGGCTTCATGACTCAGCAAAACGACGATTGGAGCACACTGATACCGTAAAAACGGAATAAGCTAAGTAAGATACTTACTTGCTGAATAGCAGTTATAGAGAGGTTGACCGCAGGGTCAACCTCTCTTCTTTTTGATACATCTGGAGGTCATTTTTCAGGATATTAAGCTCCATTTTTGTAAAATTGTATATGGGGGTGCGGCAACGCCAAGAGTGGCTATTCTGTGACACACATTTAGATACCAAGAGCATGAAAGAGGTGATGAGAAAAAGTAAGAAGATCCTACTCCCAGTCCTGGCACTACTACTGGTCGTTGCCACGGGTTGCCAGCAGTGCAAGACCACCACTACGGCTGACCGCCCAGCAGATCTGAGATGGAAACTCGCTTGGGCTGAGGAGTTTGACGGCAACGAGCTAGATGATACCGTTTGGAGCAAGGCACCTCGCTCCAATGCCGACTGGAGTAGTAAGATGTCCGATGCTGAAGAGCTCTTTGAGCTACGCGACGGCACTCTGGTGCTAAAAGTACTGGAGAATACCTTTCAGCCCAATGACTCTCTCCCCTTCCTCACAGGCGGGGTCTGGTCCAAGGGCAAGAAAAGCTTCAAGATGGGTAGGATAGACATCAAGGCGCGCTTTGACTCAGGGCAAGGCTTCTGGCCTGCGCTCTGGATGCTAGGTGAGGGCAAAGATTGGCCCAAAGGTGGTGAGCTAGACATCATGGAGCACCTCAACCATGACAACTTCGTCTACCAGACCGTCCACACACCTTACACCCTAAGTGGCATGAAGAGCTCACCCAGCAATCATGGCATCGCAGTCATCGACTCATCGGAGTTCAATATCTATAGCGTTGAGGTACATGACGATAGGATCGTCTATCTCGTCAACGACCAAGTAGCATTCACCTACCCTCGTCTGCCTCATGTCGATAAGGAAGAGCAATTCCCCTACACCGACCTCGACTTCTACGTCATTTTAAGTGCGCAGCACGGGGGTGACTGGGTAGGCGAACCCAACCTAGAAGTGCTTCCGCTGGAGCTACAGATCGACTTCGTAAGGTACTACCAGTACGAGTAGACCCAAGCCCCGAGAAGAGAACGGTACGACTCCGACATGCGTCGGAGTCGATATCTGATGTAATATTCACATATACCAGGGTGGCGAGGCTACACCTCTTACCCTTCGCTAGGTTATTCGATCCCGACCTCCGTCGGGATCGCCCCCATACAACCCATACGACACCACCCACGTCCGACAAATAACACCCCCGACAACGGACGACACACCACCCAAAAATCGACAAACGACAACCCCCGACGCGAGGAGGGGTTGAAGAGCCTAGCGAAGGGTAAGCAATGCCCTGAAAGGGCAGTGCGCCACCCTGGTATATCTCGCACCCAACACCCTACCCGACTCCGACGAAGGTCGGACGTCGCACCCTCCCGAGTTTGAGAGTTCGAATTCGGTAGATGAAAGGGCGAAAAATTGGAGATAGGAACTTCGGAAAATTTTAGTTGGGAACTTCGAGTTGTCGAAGTTCGGAACTTAGATGTATCGAAGTTCCCAACTTAGTTTT
>JAUNLH010000035.1 GCA_030532365.1 Porphyromonas sp. | reverse complement strand
TCATCCAATGAGTCGTCGTATGAGACGTCTCTCTCTACCGTCAGCGAATCGGTAGTGATATTTTCCTCACTACTCTCGCTACTTTTATTGTTACTTTTACAATTGCTCTGTCCTAAAAAGAGCACCACCATTATTAGTAAGTAAATCCTTTTCATAGACTAAGATATTAAGCAGAACACCATGACTCATCAAACGCGGCGAGCATCCAGCCTTTAGGCGTTTTTATGAAGTAAAAGGCAATCAGACTGTAAAAACCCTTTTCATACAATGGAGCAAAGAGCGCTACTGTAGGAGCGTTGGGGTAGGGGGTATCGATGGTTACTGTAACGATCTCGTCCTGCTCTTCTATATATTTACCTCCAGTGGGTAATTCAGTATCGTATTGTACAAATAGCCCATCGCATGCTGTAGCTGAATATTCCAAATCACATGGGTGTATATCACCCAACTCTTGAATTACATACTCCGGGATGTCGAATTGCTTAGTATGAAAGTCAATAGTCTCATCGAAGCCAAAGTTCTCTGAGCGTGTATAGATATTTGGTAATGAACCGGGTGAGTAGACTCGGCGGACATCCATGTCAGGATCGATGAATCTCTCTAATTCAGGTCCTGGATGGAGAACCTCATAATAGAAATTTTTGCCATTGTAGCAATTATCGATGAAGTCGTAGAGAAAAGCAGTCTCCTTCCCTTCTTCAGAGCCTACAACGAGGCTCTCCAGCATTGCATTTATGATTTCCTGTTTCATCTTATATCTTTCATCCTGACCTGTATGGTAGATTGTGATGTAGTGGCTGCCCCTCTTAGCGGTCCAGCGCTCAAAGATTTCCCCATCACCGGTTATTCCCTTCAGTACGAAGTGATCCTCATTGAGCTCTTCAGAAGTTAGCTCAAGTCCATTCTTTGCTTCTTCGAAAGCCTCCTGAATTGTAGGGAAATCACCTATTGACAGCCATAGGTCATAGTAAATGAGTAGTTTTTCGGTATCATCCTCAGTGGCAAGCGTAATGCCATCGCCACTCGTTGATTCGTCTTGTTTGTCATAGTATTGAGGGAAAATAATGTAAAATTCGTACCGATCGTTACGATAATCTACGTAGACGATCTCTTTTTTGGGTATCCTCTCCCTTTTCTGTTCCTTCTTTCCACAGGCAAAAAGCAGTATGGGGATGAAAACTAAAATGTATAAAAAAATCATTCGTTTCATAGTTCTGATCAATTTATTATGTTAATTATTCAGAGTTCACTCAGTTAATCTCCAACGAATCCAACACCTCTAATGACGGGATCGAAGCTGCTTAGGTCTTCATTTGCCAATCGCATCCATCCCACTAATCCGAAATTGGAACGTACGAGATAGCGATTGTAGGTGGTGCTATCCTCATCTTCTGCCACACTTCTGGGATCTGCTAGTAATACTTCCACGGCATATCCCTTGGGAAGAGTGGCAACCACTTCTCCGCCCTCCTTCTGACTGTAGAGTTTGATCGGCTTCAGGAGCTCACCTTGTACCCCCACATAGTAGTATGGCTGGGGGATCTCTCTAATCCCACTAGAGGTGATCTTGAACTTCATTTTCATATTAAACATCCTATTGATCGTGCCCATCAGGTAGATGACGCCGCCCTCTGTCACTGCCATCTCCTGTCCGAATTGGGACCAAAGGGGATTAAAATCATTGTCTGTAATATAAAATGTCGGATCTACACTGGGACCCTCAGAGAAGAAGAAGTGGTATATAGGTGCTCCATCATGTTGTTGGAAATAGCCTATATAGAAGTTCATGCTCCCACCATTTCCACCATAGTTGGAATCCATCCTGCGTGGATCGCTAATAGAAAGGAAATCTTGGGGTATGCCATCAAAATGAAAAGTCGTTCCATTTCGGTCGTAACCGAAAAAGTAAGTGGAGTAGGGTCTATCACTCAGAGATATCCAACCTAGGTAATTAAAGGAATTCAACATCTTCTGAGCCTCTACTGTAGTAATAGAGAACAGAGTTAAGATTATTAAAGATAAAATCTTTTTTTTCATATCCAGCGTCCTTGCATTATTGATTGTGGTAACGCTTATCGCCCACCAATATAAACAATTATTGTTAATATGCACACAAATATCTTCCAAAAAAATATATAAGAAGAGCCACTGCGATGAAGGTAAATCTCTTCTTGTAACTCCAGTAACGGTCTCTTGTAACTTCGCTTCCTTTTTCTTGTAACTTCGATAAAATATTCATCCGAGAGAAAATTGATGGGAATGCCAATCTTTTATCGCTCAAGAAATAAACGGGTTACATCAAGTCGGAACATTATTTGAGTATGACCAAACGCCCCTGCCTGCGGTTCTTAATAGGGAACTTATACATTCGGAAGAAACACTTCTAATGCGTCGTATCCGCCCGCGAAATAGCTGAAACTTTGGTTTATATAATTTCTTTGTATCTTTGCCCCGTTTATGGCTGATCTTCAGTGGAAGACTTGCCGAAGTTCCCGAGACTCGGGACACCTATGAGTGTATTGCCCTCTGTGATGGAGAGTGACTTGTAGGTCAAATATTCATTAGATTGAAATATATGAGTTCGAAAACTTTCGTTTTTGGCATACTCATTACGCTCTTCGCAGTGATATTATCCTCAGGGAGAGCGCTAACGGTCGAGCCTGATCTAGGTTACAATCCGGGTGAGCGGTTGCCAATGCTGGAGGTGATGAATGACGACGAGGAGATGGCTGGCCAAGCTATAGTGGCTGTATGGTCAGCGGAGGATGCTACTTCGAGATTGGTTAATGTCTGGGCAAGTCATCAGGCAGCCAAGGAGGGAGTGCCATTTGTCTCTATCTGTGTGGATGGTCGACAGGGCGATGCAGAGTTGCTCGCAAAGCTAGACCATGTGAATGCACGCACCCAGGTGATGGGTGCTGTGTCGTCCGACACGCTAAATAGGGATGTCGTCCAAGCCCTTTCTCGCCGAGCGGTAGGAAAGGTCTTTTACACCCAAAACGGAACTACCCAGGAGGTGACACAAATGGCATCTCTATGGAGTGGTATCCAACGCAGCGAATAGATGTAGAAATCAGAAATTGATTACTGCAACGGTCAGTCGATGTACTGACTAAGCGTTATACTAAAATTGAGATGAGTCTCTGTCCTAATGTGCATGATTTTGTACTAGGGCAAAGACTCTTTTTTTATATTCTCAATTATCCTTGCGTCCGCCTGTCTCTATTATTTCTGTATCTTTGTGAATATCAAGAAAAGTTGGACCTTTTGGATAACAATCACATGGCCGATATAAGTACTAAATATGCAGAGAAGCTGCAGCTGAAGAGCCCCTTTATAGTAGCGAGCTCTGGCTTGACCAATCGTGTAGATCGGATTACGAAGTATGCCGAGGCAGGCGCAGGGGCTGTAGTGCTAAAGTCTATCTTCGAAGAGCAATTAACACAGGAGGCGATACACCTCTCTGGTATGGATGATTATGCCTCAATGTATAGCTACCTTGACCACTATGTCAAGAGCCATGCTATAGAGAAGCATATCGACTTGCTCAAGGAGTGCAGAGCGGCAGTAGATATACCCATCATTGCTAGTATAAACTGCTATAAGTCGGACGCGTGGCTTAACTATGCCCAGCACCTCTCTGATGCTGGTGCTACAGCACTGGAGCTCAATGTGATGCGTATAGATACAGACAAGAGACAGGAGTGGGGTACTCAGGAGCGTGAGCTAGTGGCTCTGGTCTCGGAGCTAAGAAAGCTTCTCCCAGACATGCCAATCACCGTCAAGCTAAGCCGTTACTACTCCAATATGGTGCGACTAGCACGTGACCTCTACGAAGCTGGGGCTAATGGAGTGGTCCTCTTTAACCGTACCTTTATGCCAGATATCAACATAGAGAAGGAGGAGGTGGTTGCAGGCCCGATCATGAGTAGCGAGGTCGAGTATTACGATAGCCTGCGCTTCGCGTCATTGATACATGGTGAAGTACGAGGGCTTAGTATTGCCCTCTCTACAGGTGCCAGGGATGGTGCAGACCTAGTGAAAGGGCTTCTCGCAGGTGCCAATGCAGTGCAGTACTGTACCGCGCTCTATAAGGGGGGAGCCGATGTGATACGAGAGAGCAATGACTTCTTGCTCAGGTGGCTAGATGAGCACCAGTATCACAATATCTCTGAGATCCATGGGCGATTGGCTGCGACTCGAGTAGACCTGGCAAATGTATACCAGAGGTCGCAATTTATGAAGTACTACTCCAGCGAGGACGCCACTCCCACTAATGTTTACGATCCGATTCAGAGACCCATTTTGTAAATGAGGCACGCAGGTGTCCCATACTATAGCGACTTACATAGTCAGGATGCGCTTGTCGAGCAATTGAATGGATTCATCGCTCGCGGGCGTGTACCACATGCACTGCTCTTCACTGGTGAGGATGGCGGTGAGGCGATGCCTCTTGCTATAGCCTTTAGTCGCCATCTGCTTTGCACCGACCCTGTGGAGGGAGGCCCTTGTGGTAAGTGCCTCTCTTGCCGTCAGATGGATCAGCTGGAGCATCCCGACCTCTATCCCATCTTCCCCATTATCAAGGAGGGGGCAAAGGAGAGTGTTTCGGCTGATTTTATGACAGACTTTAGGGAGATGGTGCTGAGTGAGAAGAGATTTTCGGAGGAGAGCTGGCGGGAACGTCAGTCTGCTGGAAATAAGCAGCTACAGATACTTGTATCGGAGGCGGAGCAGATCCTGCACCATACCTCTCTGAAGTCGTTCAGTAGTCGGTACCAAGTGATACTCGTGTGGATGCCGGAGAAGATGCGGGTGGAGACCGCTAATAAGCTCTTGAAGATACTAGAGGAGCCACCACAGGGAGTGGTGTTTCTCTTCGTTTCCCATGAACCGGATCAGCTCTTGTCTACCATTACAAGCCGACTCCAGCGGGTTATGGTCCCCTCCATTACAGAGCCCGATCTGATCTCATATCTTACTGAGGAAGAGGGAATAGACCGTGATCTGGCTAAGGAGATAGGTCACCTGGCACAGGGTAACCTTTATCGAGCGCTCAGGATGATTGACGACAAGGAGGGAAAAACGACTTCGCTCTTTGGAGAGACCTTAGAGCTACTAGCCCTGCCCATCAGCAGAGATCCGCAGAGGATGCTTGCAAAATCGGAGGAGCTAAGTCAGCTGAGTAGACCTGAAATATTGGCACTCATAGAGAAGAGCCCTGAAGTACTTCGGGAGACTCTGGCTCTACGGTATGGAGGCAAGGAAGTGGTCTATATCCCTGCCAAATACATGAGTCAAGCGGAGAGCGTCTCTAAGATGCTGTCGCCCGAGAGGTACCCTACAATCTTGGACGACCTGCAGAAGGCAAAGCTAGAGCTCCGACAAAATGCCAATGTGAAATTGGTCTTCTTTGATCTCTTCCTCAATCTTGCCAAGCATTACGCACGCTCATAGTGAGCAGAAATATTATTTTAATAAATTATGAAACGAATTCTATTATTATCTGCAATTATTGTACAAACATTACTCCTCATCAAGGATGTTCATGCTCAGTCCTTCCCAATTCAGACTGAGTACAAGGAAAATACATTACATTTTAAGAATGAGGAAAGAAAGTTTGACCTTGGTGTCAATAACTTTTACTTTCTAGATCTTGGTGGATTTGTGCCCAGTTATGACAAATCCTCCTTTTCTTACAATGGCGAGTCTCTCGACCGCATCGGTGTAGACAACTTCTACGGTCTTTTGACCAACCTGACAGGAAACATCGGAGATAAGTGGAGCTTCCTCTTTATGCTCACTTACGATAATGGTAGAGTGGGTTACCAGAGCTTGCAGGTGGACTACCACATAAATGACGAGTGGTTTTTGCGTGCTGGTAATATGAAGATACCCACCACGATGAACCGCAATTATGGTCTTGCCTCACTGATGAACCATGGTGTCCCTATGGGACTCTCGCTCTCCTCACCACGTAGGCTGGGTGTGGGACTGTACAACACGGCTGAACGCCATACTTTCGCTGCAGGTCTCTATACAAAAGGGGTGATGGAGGCGATCAATGAAGGATTTCATGGTCGTCCCGACCTATCTTTGGCTAGTAGGGTGACCTTCAACCCAATACATGAAGAGCATACAAAGCTGATGCTTGGTCTGAATATGGAGGGGATCAAGATGGGCGAGGAGGCGCATACCCGCATCCTGCGCGCTGGCATGGGTGCTACGCTAAATCCGATTAGCTTTATCGGTCTGCGTCTAGAGGATGTGAATACGCAGCTCAATACGGGTGTGGAGCTAGCTTTTCAGTATCATCGCTTCTTGATGACTGGAGAGTTTATGCACTCGAGTTTCCACCTCTCAAAGAGTGATGAGACACCAAGGTTCAACGGTTGGGATCTGATGGCATCGTACATCTTAATGGGTAAGCCCAGGGGATACAGTAGGGTGGCTGGAGACTTCTCAGGATCCCCAAGGGTATTAGACAAGGGAGCACTAGAGGCAGGAGTGCAATTTAGTTTACTTGATCTTAACTATAAATACGATGAACTAGAGCAGTATCGTGGCGGAATCGGGACGACCTATACAGCATTTCTCACCTACTGGTACAGTGCCCACATAGCACTATCTCTACAGGGCACTTATGTAGATCATGGTCGTTGTGCTACGGGGCTAGGTAGCGTACAAAGTATTAACGATGACTTTGCCGGTGTCGACCTCTTTTTTACTCAGTTAAGGATGGCATTTACATTCTAAAATGTCTCTATTGCAGGTAGATAGCATCTCAAAGAGTTTCGGGACGCTGGAGCTCTTTCAAGACCTTACCTTTACCATAGAGAAAGGTCAGAAGATTGGGCTCATAGCTCCAAATGGTGCAGGTAAGACCACTCTCCTCAATATCCTTGTGGGGAGAGAGCAGGCGGATAGCGGGACTATATCGACCGCACGTGGTATGCGGCTTGCCTATCTGCCACAAAAGAGCGACTTCTCGGAGTATGACGATGTCTTATCTGCTTGCATGAGTAGTATCAGACCGGAGCTGCGGAGCCTCATCAAAAACTATGAGAAGGCACTGCAGAGCGGTGAAGCTGAGGCGATCAACAAGGCGATAGCTCAGATGGACGCCCAAGATGGGTGGGCTATAGAGCGAGAGCTGACGGCTCTGCTCTCGAAGCTCCAGATTAAGGACACCTCACGAAGCCCGCAAGGACTATCAGGAGGAGAGACAAAGCGTATCGCTATAGCTGCGACCCTACTGGGCGACCCGGATCTGATGATCATGGACGAGCCGACCAACCATCTGGATCCTGACACCATAGAATGGCTGGAGGGGCATCTCTTGCAGAGTCAACTCTCGCTCCTGATAGTGACCCATGATCGCTACTTCCTTGATAAGGTATGCGACACGATCTTAGAGCTAGACCAAGGGCAGCTCTATACCTATGAGGGTAACTACTCTCGCTACCTCGAACTACGAGATGCTAGGATAGAACAGCTAAGGGTGGAGCAACAAACACTCCGAAATGCTTACCGTCGGGAGTTAGAGTGGATGCGAAGGCAGCCACAGGCGAGAGGTACTAAGGCAAGGCATAGGGTTGACTCTTTTTACGAGTTGGAAGGGCGCTTGGGTACGATCGACGTGCCGACAGGTCCTAGGCTTGATGCCGATAAGGTCTATATCGGGAAGAAGATCTTTGAAGCCAAAAATCTCTCAAAGACCTATGATGGCAAGCGGATGATCATCAAAGACTTTACCTACAACTTTGCACGCCGTGATAGGGTGGGAGTGGTAGGTGCAAATGGAAGTGGCAAGACGACGTTGATCAACCTCATCATGGGAAATCTAGAGCCCACATCAGGTACGGTGGAGGTGGGAGAGACTGTGTGCTTTGGCTATTTCTCCCAGCAACCCTTTGCTTTTGACCAAGAGAAGAAGGTGATAGATGTGGTGACGGATATTGCAGATCAGATAGAGAAAGAGGGCGGCAAGCCTCTGAGTGCCATGCAGCTGCTCACCCGTTTTCTCTTCCCTCCTAGTCGTCAGCAAGATTATGTGCACAATCTGAGCGGTGGGGAGCTCCGGCGTCTCCAGCTCTGCACAGTCTTGATGCACGCACCCAACTTCTTGGTTCTTGATGAGCCAACCAACGATCTCGACATACCCACCCTTCAGGTGCTGGAGGAGTATCTGATGGAGTACGATGGTTGTTTGCTTATCGTCTCTCACGATCGTTACTTCATGGATCGCCTCACGGATCATCTCTTTGTCCTCACTGGCGATGGTAGCGTTAGAGACTTCCCAGGTAACTTCACTGATTATCGGATGAAGCAGAAGAGCGAGAGCCAAGAGCGGATAAAGGAGGAGGTGAAGAGACCTATAGCTGTGACCACAACACGCCCACAGCGGGAGCGTAAGAAGAGGCGCTCCTACAAGGAAGAACGGGAGTTTGAGGCTCTCAATAATGAGCTGCCTACACTAGAGAAACAACTCGAGGAGCTGGAAGAGAGCATGTCATCTGGGGCACTCTCTCCTGAAGCGCTACAAGAGGCGTCTGTGAGCTACCAAGCACTCAAGGACGAGCTGGATACCAAAGAGATGCGCTGGCTTGAGCTCTCTGAACTTGATGGGTGACCTACTAGATCGCTCCAAATGGGATCAAAGTGCTTCAAAAAGGATAAAAGTGTACGAAATAGGATGAAAACGGATTGACCCCTTTTTGAGTGTGTATATTTGCACGTCACAACGGAGGATTGTATTTTAGCCGTTTAGGAAGATTAACTCCCAGTTTCTCTTAAGTCATCTTTCCTTTCACTACATTTGCAGTACTCTGTACAGAATATTAAAACGTAGACCTTTAATTTTATGTATTCAAAAAGACTACTTACCCTAATGGGATTCATGCTACTGTCGCTCTTTAGCACTGTGGCAATAGCACAAGGAAGTGGTATGGAGCAGCAAGTTCCACCGCTACCCATTGACCCGGAGGTCCGTATAGGACAGTTATCCAACGGGCTTACATACATCATACGACACAATGAACAGCCAAAAGAGCGTGCTACCTTTTATATAGCGCAGCGTGTGGGCTCTATGCAGGAGGAGGACAACCAGGCAGGTCTGGCTCACTTCCTAGAGCACATGGCATTTAATGGTACACGCCACTTCCCTGATAAAAATCTAATCTCCTATCTGGAGAATATCGGTGTGAAATTTGGGTCTAACCTAAACGCCTATACAGCGTTTGACGAGACTCGATATACCATCATGGACGTACCGACAATGCGCTCGACCGTTGTGGACTCTTGCTTACTCATCCTTCGCGACTGGAGCGATGGCATCTCTCTGGAAGAGGAGGAGATCGACAATGAGCGTGGTGTGATTACCGAGGAGTGGCGCTCTAGGGATAGCGGTAACCTCCGTCTGATGACCGAGTATTTGAGGAGGAGCTTCCCTGAAGGTGCTAAATATGGCAATCGCATGCCGATCGGTAACATGGATGTGATAAAGAACTTCACCTATCAAGAGCTGAGGGATTATTATCAAAAGTGGTACCGCCCCGATCTACAGGGTATCATCGTGGTAGGTGATGTCGATGTAGACTATGTGGAAAATAAGATTGAGGAGCTTTTCGGAGACCTACCTAAGCCAGTCAACGCAGCTGAGCGTGTTTATGAGGAGGTGCCTGACCATGAACCGTTGAGTATCGTACTTACCGACCCTGAGTCCACTGGTACGAATGTCTATATCAACTACTCAATGGATGCTCCTTCCAAGGAGGTGAAGGCTTCGGCTGTCGGCTTGATGCTCAACTATATCCAGTCGGCAATGGGGCATATGATCAATGCTCGCTTCCAAGAGATCCTGCAGAAGCCCAATGCACCATTTATCTACGCCAGTGGTTCGTATGGTCCATACATTATCGCTATGACCGAAGATGCGCTCTCATTTTCAGCTTCAGCACACGAGGGGAAGGTCGATGAGGCACTCAACGCACTTGTCGCTGAGATCAAGCGTATCAAGGAGTATGGATTTACACCAAGCGAGTATGACCGCGCAAGGATACAGATACTTAACTCTTATGACGAAGCACTAAAGAGTAAGGACAATGTAAAGAACACCTCATACGCTGATGAGTATGGTGATTACTTTACAGTCGGTGGGTATATCCCAGGTATTGAGATTGAGAATGCTCTGATGAATCAGGTGGCTCCCTCAGTGACCGTTGATGTGATCAATCAGGTGTTCAATGAGATGGTAACAGAGGGCAATCTCTCTATCTCTATCATGGCTCAGGAGAAGGAGGGCCTTACTTATCCTACAGAAGAGGAGTTTATGGCTGCCTATCTGAAGGCATTCGAACAACCTGTTGAGCCGTACGAAGATGCTGTCTCAGATGAAGACCTGATCCCAGAGGAGGAGTTGCCAACTCCAGGCTTTATCCTATCTGAGGAGACAGATCTTATGTATGGAGCGACCCTCTGGACACTATCCAATGGCGCTAAGGTATATCTTCTGCCTACGGATTATAAGAAGAATGACATACGTCTGTTTGGTATCAGCCCTGGTGGTTTCGCTATTTATGGCGACAAGGAGTCTACTGTAAATATCAGAGCCCTTGACTATGCAACCATCGGAGGTGTCTCTAAGTTTGATGAGATTGCTCTAAGAAAGGTGCTGACAGGTAAGACTGCCTCCGCATCAACATCTATCAATCGTACTACAGAGACGGTATCTGGTATCTCATCTGACAAGGACATTGAGACGATGCTTCAGCTGGTCTACCTGAATATGACCGACGTACGTAAGGATGAAGATGCATTTACAGCCATCATGGAGCGCCGCAAGGCGTCTATCAAGGCAGCTCAGGCTAATCCTCTCTATGTGGTGCAAAATGATAGCCTGCCAGAGCTAATTTATCCGGGCATTGAGCTCCAAAGGCCACTCACGGTTGAGGAGTACGACGAGATAGATTATGACCGACTCCTCGAGATCCAGGCAGATAGATTTGCAGATGCAAGCGACTTCACCTTCTTCTTGGTAGGTAGCTTTGATATGCTTGAGGTACAGCCACTTATTGAGAGATACATCGGTGGTCTTCCAGCACAACATCGTCAGGATCCATTCCTTACAGACTCTGAGGACAGACTCAATCCTGAGAGCAGGACAAGCCACTTCTCTCTCCCAATGGACAATCCTATCGCACTTGTGGTAAATTTCTTAGTACATGATGGTGAGAGGAGTCTCAAGGAGACCCTACTCATGCATTATCTCTCAGAGAACTTGAGTCAATATTACCACGAGGCGATCCGTGAAGAGGAGGGTGGTACCTACGGTGTAGCTGTGAGTGGAGATGTAAGTCGCTTCCCAGCTGGTGAGACCTCAATTATGATATTCTTCCAGACCAATCCTGAGGATGCGCAGCGCCTCAATGACCGTGTCAAGAACGATCTCAAACAGTTGGCAGAGAATGGCCTAAATGAGGAGTTCTTCAATAAGACTAAGCAGAATATTGAGAAGAAGTATAAGGAAAACCAGACTGAGAATAAGTATTGGCTCAATCAGCTGAATAACTATTTCTTCTACAACGAAGATCTGCACTCCGATTATCTGCAGACCTCTCAGGAGATCTCTCTGGAGGATGTGAACAATTACCTTCGCAAGCTGCTCTCCGATCATCGTTTCTTAGAGATGATTGCATCTGGAGTGAAGCCCGAAAGTAAGTAGGACTTGTAGTCTTCTTGATATTTGTAGTGCACCTGCTGTGGGATCCGAGTGGGTGCACTACTATTTTCCACTTTATTAGTAGCTTTGTCGTCATAAAAAGAGCGAGGATTTTTACAAATGAGTCAACGAGCAGATATTCATCAGCAAAATAGATCTCCCATACAGGAGACCTACTTTATCCATGAGGATCAGATGACCCTCCTAGATGCCTTGCAGCAGAAGTCTTCACGAAGCCGGACGGCAGCAAAGAAGCTCCTTTCTACTGGCAGGGTATCGATTGATGGTATCCCCACGACCCTTGCTACTGAGCTGCTCTCGTCTGGTGCCCTGCTCACAGTTCATGAGGCGGCACCGGTGAAGCCTTTCAGGCACCAGCGCATAAAGGTGCTATGGGAAAATGAAGATTATGTGATCCTGTACAAGCAGTCGGGCATCCCAACGGTTAATACCGCACGGCGTGACCGTCGTGATACAGTTCTCTACCTGCTCAGCAAATATTATAAGGAGATAAATGCTAACGCTAAACTCTTCATGGTCAATCGCCTAGATAGGAATACTACTGGATTTGTCGTCTTTGCCAAAAACATTGACGCCAAAGAATTGTTAGTTAAAGAGTGGGGCAGGCGTGTCACGCATCAGATCTTCGCTACCTGTGTGGAAGGAATGATCGAGGATCGTAGTCCGCATACCATAGAGAGCGTAAGTGAAAGGAAGGAAGGGCGAAACCGCTACCAACAGGTCACTACAGCGCAGGTCAGGGTACTCAAGTCCAGTACTCATGGCAATATGCATGTCCTTGAGGTGGATGTCGAGAGAGCCCGCATATTCTCACTTCGTAAGATGCTGGGAGATCAGAGCCTAAGCATATTCGGAGATGTTTGCTCTGGGTCTAGCTTCATGACTGACCATAAGATAGCACTACAGCAGGTGGAGCTAGAGCTGACCATCCCCAAGAGCGAGGAGAGGCTAGCGCTGAAGCGCCCGTTCCCAACTCATTACTATACCTTTTTGAAAGAAGATAGAAAGAAACATTTACAATAATTCGTCTTACTGTATGAAGCAAAAGACCCTAAAAAGAGGCACTCTTATTTTCTACGCCTTGCTAATGATGATGGTGTGGGTGTCGCCAACATCCGCCCAGATCCTAGACCCCGCGACATGGAAAGTCACCCACTCTAATACAGAGAGCGGTGAGATCACTCTTAGCTTTGAGGTGGCACTCGAATCTGGCTGGCATATTTACGACGTAGAGCTTCCTAGCGGAGGGCCTACACCTACGAGCATAGAGCTTGATGGCACCAAAGGAGCAATCCTAGTGGGAGGATTGGTCACAGACCGTGATCCCGCTGTTGTGTATGATAAGAACTTCGACATGCAGCTCCGTTGGTATTCTGATAAAGTTGTCTTTACACAGAAAGTCCAGATAGAAGATCCAGAGCGGTTCACACTCCAGGGTGATCTCGTCTTTATGTTGTGCAATGATGAGACCTGCTTGCCTCCAACGAGAGAGGAGTTTCATATTACACCAGAGGATCTCACCACTCCGCTTCAGATGGAATCTGTGGCAGCGTCTGATGTAGCTGATGAAGTAGAAGCTGATGAGGTGGCTGATACAGCTGTTGCGACAGCACCCACCGCTGCACTCTTCCAGGGTGATATCTGGCAACCCGTTGTTACTGAGCTTAAGGCATACGGAGACAATACGCTTAGTGCTACGGACAATTCTAATTGGGTCATCTTCATATTTGGCTTCATCGGAGGTCTTATAGCGCTCCTGACACCTTGTGTGTGGCCTATGATCCCTATGACCGTTAGCTTCTTCCTAAAGCGTACTAAGAGCCGCAAGGCTGCCATCAGAGATGCGATGATCTACGGGCTTGCCATCGTGGTGATCTACGTAACTCTTGGACTGCTGGTGACAGGGATCTTCGGAGCAAGCGCTCTAAATGACCTTGCTACAAATGCGATCTTCAACATCATCTTCTTCCTACTGTTGGTGCTCTTTGCTGTCAGCTTCTTCGGAGCATTCGAGCTAGTGCTACCACAGTCATGGACCAATAAAATGGATGCCAATGCTGAGAGTGCCAGCGGTATGCTGAGCATCTTCTTTATGGCATTTACCCTTGTGTTGGTATCCTTCTCCTGCACCGGTCCGATCATCGGTACCCTGCTCGTAGAGGCAGCAACACGCGGTAGTATGTTGGGCCCAGCGATTGGTATGATAGGCTTTGCCGTAGCATTGGCGATCCCCTTTGCGCTCTTTGCAGTCTTCCCCAACGTACTGCAAAATCTACCTAAGAGCGGAGGCTGGCTCAATACAGTCAAGGTAGTGCTAGGATTTCTGGAGCTAGCACTTTCTCTCAAGTTCCTATCTGTTGCAGACCTTGCATACGGCTGGGGCATCCTCGACCGTGAGGTGTTTGTCTCGCTCTGGATCATCATCTTTACACTCCTAGGTATCTACCTGCTAGGCAAGCTACGCTTGCCCAATGATGACAAGGTAGAGAAGATCGGTGTTGGCAGGTTATTTCTTGCCATTATCTCGCTCTCCTTTGCCATGTATATGGTACCAGGTCTGTGGGGTGCACCGCTCAAGTCGATCAGTGCATTTGCGCCACCTCTCTATACTCAGGATTTCAACCTTTACGACTCTGAGGTACACGCACAGTTTGACGACTATGAGAGTGGTATGAACTATGCCCGACAGACAGGTAAGCCGGTAATGGTAGACTTCTCAGGCTTTGGCTGTGTCAACTGTCGTGAGATGGAGGCAAGTGTCTGGACCGACCCTCAGGTGAAGTCGATCCTCGACAACGACTTTGTGCTCATCACACTAATGATCGACGATAAGACCAAGCTCCCAGAGACCATCACCGTTGAGGAGAATGGTAAGACCAGAAAGCTCAAGACCATTGGCGATCGCTGGAGCTACTTCCAGAGGACTAAGTTTGGCTCTAATGCACAGCCTTTCTATGTGATGCTCGATGGCGACGGTATGCCATTAGGACCAAGCTACGGTCACAACGTCAGTGTCTCTGACTATACCGATTGGCTGAAATCCGGACTTGCTGAGTATCAAAAGCGTAAGTGATAGGAGTAAGGTTTTGAGCAGTAGAAACGAAAAACTTGAAGCATTCGGACGGCTTCTTGACGTCTTAGACCGATTGAGGGTGGAGTGTCCATGGGATGCCAAGCAGACCAACGACTCTCTCCGCCCCAATACCATCGAGGAGGTGTATGAGCTCTCAGAGGCACTCATCTCCGATGACCAGGAGATGATCAAGAAGGAGCTAGGTGATGTGCTCCTCCATATCCTCTTTTATGCTAAGATTGGTGTTGAGAAGGGCAACTTCGACATCAAGGAGGTCTGCGATACCTTGTCAGACAAGCTAATCTTTCGCCACCCCCATGTCTTTGGTGACACCAAGGTGAGTGGCACTAAGGAGGTGGAGCAAAACTGGGAGCAGATCAAGCTCAAGGAGAAAGGTGGTAATAAGACTGTGCTGAGCGGAGTGCCGATGTCGCTTCCTCCTCTGATCAAAGCATACCGCATCCAGGAGAAAGCCGCCAATGTTGGCTTTGACTGGGATAATGCAGACGATGTATGGGACAAGGTTGACGAGGAGCTGGCAGAACTGCGCTATGAGATCACCAACCAGAGCCCACACGAAGCCCAGGAGGAAGAGCTAGGAGACTTCCTCTTTAGCTTGGTCAATATGGCACGCAAGCAAGGGCTCAATGCGGATACAGCACTGGAGCGAACTTGCCACAAGTTTACCCGACGCTTCAACTATGTTGAAGCTCAGGCACATGCCACCAATAGGCATCTCTCAGAGATGACCCTTGATGAGATGGATGCCCTTTGGGACGAAGCAAAAGCCCAAGAGTAGGGCAAGTATGCCGACTATGTAGAGAAGGTGTCTAGTACACCTCGTAAGTACGAAAGTGGAGCAGCATGCTGCTCCACTTTCTTTTTGTATCTAGGTGAATACTTTTTTGCATTTGTGCTGTCTTGTGGACGCAATGCGGGAGCGGGTATACTGGGAACAGTGCGATATTGGGGGTCCGACTTCTCTTAGATATTATGGGGTAGCAGTTACACACTGCTACCCCATTTTTTATTGACCTTTAAGGCAATTCAATTTGATTCGCTAGTGGGAGTAAAACCACCCGACTTTTGCGTGGTAGGGTTTTCTTTTTTCTTGATCAGTACAATCTGTCGTTTAATGAATGTAAGACGGACATAAGCGCCTACTCGGTTGAACTCTCCTGTCCTCGATGTCATCTTTAGGAGTTCGAAAAATGTAAGACCGGAACTTAGAAAATCTAAGTTCCGGTCTTCGATTGATCGAAGTTCCCAACTTAGATAAACTTAAGTTCCGGTCTCGGATTTACTTAAGTTCGGATCTTGAGCTTTGCGACGTTGTGATTATTTCATTTTACAATATCCTGCCGTAGCGATGTATATGTGTCATCCCGGTGCCTTGCGCCTCCTTAGAAGCCAGCCCCTCCTCCCAGTGCTTTATAGAGATTGATCTCAGATTGGATGCGTCCGAAGAGATCAGTCGTGTAGCTCAGCTGTGCTGAGAGAAGTTGCTGCTGAGTGGTAAGAACCTCTAAGTAGGTCGCAGTGCCGAGTGTCATCAGCTGGGTGGTCACCTCCACTGCCTGTGTGAGTGCGGTAATCTTCTTAGAGCCGTTTTGGAGTTTTGTGGTGTAGCTCTGGTAGTTGTAGAGCTGATCGCTCACTTCTGCCCCAGCGCTGAGAAGTGTTTTCTGAAACTCAATGGTGGCTTGCTCCTGTCGTGCTTCGGCGATGCGTAGCTGTGCTATGTTTCGGCCATTATTGAAGATCGGCTGGAAGAGGGTCCCCACGGCGTTGCCTACGAAGGTAAATGGATCGGTAATCATCTGCCCTAGGGCATTGGTCCACGCTCCGGTAGCTGTGAGCCGTACAGAGGGGAGGAAGTCGCTCCTTGCTCTATTGGCACCGTAGTATGCCATGGCAAGGCTCTCCTCTGCCATCCGCACGTCTGGTCGATAGGATAGGAGGTGGACAGGTAGCCCCACGTCTATTGAGATGGGGAGAGGTTGCTCTGTGAGTGTACCTCGCTCTATCTTTTGGGGAGGTACCTGGAGGATCAGAGAGAGGGCATTCTCCACCATCCTCGTTTTTCGCTTGAGCTCCTCTTGTGTGTCTAGTAGAGAGTAGGTCTGCGCCTCTGCACTAGCGATGGCAGCTTGGGTGACACTCCCGGTCTCCTTGAGTATACGGAGGACGCGGAGGTTTTCCTGCCAGGTAAACACGGTCTTCTCAGCAATTTCAAGCTGACGATCCAGCATTAGAAGTGTGTAATAGCTATTGGCGATGGCGGCAATGATATTGGTCTGTACCAATTGCATTCGAGCCTCCACCATCTTTGCCTCGTGGTATTGTTGCTTATAGCTATTGCGTATCTTACCAAAGAGGTCTACCTCCCAGCTAGCAGTGATAGGGAGGTTGTAAGACCACTGCTCGGTATTGTAGGTGTACTGCCCTGAGGGGCTGGTACTGATATTGGGCAAGAATCCTAGCTTGGCTGCCATAAGTGTTGCCTCTGCCTGCTCTAGCCCAAGCTGAGCGACACGCAGGTCGGCATTTCGCTCTAATCCCTGCTCTATAAGGTCGACGAGCAGAGGATCGGTAAAGATGTCGCGCCATGTGAGGTGTGCTAAGTTTGCCTCTCCAGTGACAAGGGTATCGGTGGGGGAGCCGGGCGATCGAAAGAGTCGCTCTACAGTGATCTCCTGTGGACGTTGGTAGCTCCCATAGACTCCGCAACCACTCAGACCGAGGAGTAGGAGTGCGGAGGATAGGATCAGTGATATATTTAGTTTCATATTTCTAAAGCCTCTTCGATTTCAATAGGTTTTACTTTCTCTTGCAGGTTCTGGAAAATATAGAATAGACCTGGCACGAGGAATATTTGCAACACTACACCGATGAGCATACCACCAATAGCGGCTACGCCTAGAGAGTAGTTGCCCGATGCCCCTGCTCCTGATGAGAATAGGAGCGGAAGTAGCCCAATGATCATAGCCAAGGAGGTCATGATGATGGGGCGTAGGCGCGCTGCGGCTGCTCCCTCGGCTGCTCTTGAGATGGTCATCCCTCGCTCACGCCTTTGCCTACCATACTCTACGATTAGGATAGCATTCTTGGCTAGAAGTCCGATCAGCATTACCATAGCGATCTGCACGTAGATGTTATTTTCTACCCCAAAGATACCTGCGAAGACAAAGGTGCCCATCAGACCAAATATGACCGAGAGGATCACGGAGATGGGTAGTAGATAACTCTCATACTGGGCAGATAAGAGTAGGTAGATGAATACCAGCGAGAGCAAAAGCACCACCACTGTAGAGCCACTACCGCCACTCTGCTGCTCCTCGCGTGTGAGTCCTGAGAATTCGTAAGAGTAGCTGGCGGGGAGCGTGGTGTTTGCTACTTCTTGCACGGTTGCGATGGCGTCTCCAGATGAGTAGCCTGGGGCAGGATTGGCATACACACTGATGCTATTGAAGAGGTTGAAACGATCGATCACCTGAGGTCCATATTTCTTCTCGATAGAGATGAACTGGGTGATTGGTGCCATCTGGCTGCCATTTCTGACATATATGCTATTGAGATCCTCCAGGTTGGCCCTCGCATCTGGGACAGCTTGCAAGAAGACCCTATAAAGCCTGCCAAAGGAGTTGAAGTTTGATACATACATACCGCCCACGTAGCCCTGGAGCGTGCTATAGATGGTCTGAGGGCTGATGCCTGCCATCTTCAGCTTGGCTGCGTCGACCTCTATCTCGTAGATTGGGAAGTTGGGGTTATAGGTCGTGTAAGCTAGAGCAATCTCAGGTCTTTGATTGAGCGCAGCGATATACGTTTGGGCTACATCAAAGAAGTCACTTAGCTCTCCTCCACTACGATCTTGCAGCGCGAGAGAGACACCCTCCGTAGCACTATACCCCGGAATGGTAGGTGGAACAAATGCAATAACGCTAGCGTTAGGTACTTCCTTGAATAGCCCCATCAGTCGCCTTTGAAGTGCCTCCGACGTAGACCCCCTCCCTTTGCGCTCTTTCCACGGTCTTAGCTGTACAAATAGAGTACCATAGGAGCTGCCTTGACCCGTCATCATCCCAAATCCACTGAACTCTGTGACTCGCTCCACCTCAGGTTGCTGACGGATGATCTCGCTCACTTTATAAACTACCTTGGAGGTCTCCTCTAGGGCAGCACCGGGCTGTAGGGATACTTGCACCATAAGTCCGCCGTTATCCTCATTGGGTACAAATCCCGTCGGTGTCTTGATGATAAGGACAGCAGTGATGGCAATGGCAATCACTGTAACTCCGATAGTGAGCCCCTTT
>JAUNLH010000034.1 GCA_030532365.1 Porphyromonas sp. | reverse complement strand
CTATCTATCGCTCTGACCCTTTTCAGTTATTATGTATAAGCATAATAAGTGTCGTAACACATTGGAATTACGACACTTATTCTTTTTTACCTCTCATTCCCCAACTGGTAAGATATATACATAGTTGTTGAAGAGCTAACTCTTATAGTTGCTTGTATATCAACCGAATTTATGTATAGATTTATTTACT
This sequence comes from Porphyromonas sp., assembly GCA_030532365.1. Taxonomy (GTDB): domain Bacteria; phylum Bacteroidota; class Bacteroidia; order Bacteroidales; family Porphyromonadaceae; genus Porphyromonas_A. The sequence goes on along the minus strand of JAUNLH010000034.1, from coordinate 20,490 downwards.
CGTCAGAAGGAATAAAGGTTTGAAACGTGTTGTCATCAAAGTAGATGATGATTTTAGTCACTTTAGATCTGTTGTGAACAGGCGGAACGTTTGAAAAAGATAGGGTCGACGCCTTATGAAGTGTTGGTTCTGCCCTCTGAGAAGTCTGTGTAGAACTCATCTCGTTATTAGCAGTAGTGGTGCTGCTGAAGAGGGTCTTATTGGCTTCTCTTTCTTGCAATTCCTCATCACTATAGAGCATGGGCTCAATTCCGTCTATGATCCATTTTTCGCGATAGGCAGGATAAGCAGCAAAAATTTTAGTTAGCACTTCGTTGCTGGCGTTATTCCTACCAGTCAACACGTGGCTAAGGGTAGATGTCTTTATGCCAGTTGCTTTTGAAAATTCTACCTGTGAGATACCTTCTTGCTCTATAATCGTAGCAATTCTATCCTTTATCTCCATAAATATATATATACTTGTATGTGAATTAGGCGTATATAAATACAGTACATAAATAATATACACTGCAATTATACATAAATATACTGTAGAATAAAACCATCCGTCAGAAATAGCTATGTAGGGTCCTTAATCCACCTACTCTCCCAGTCTAGTTTATTCTTATAAATTACTAGCATCATGTTAGTTATAGATCTATATATGCATAAATTAAAGCTATATCACAGATTTAGTGGTCATATTGTGTGTATATAGTTAGGATAATATCTAGGTAAAGTATGTAATCTATTGAATATCTATATATTATATTCATATTTTTACTGGCAAATAAGTGCGGATCGGGGCGCGTGAAACATTTAACTTAATTAACTCATCTGTATGTATTATATATTTATCAGTGCTGATATCTCTAATATCGTACATATATTATACATATATATCCTATTGATTTGTGGCTTATATGTGAATAAGTGACGTAAATTTTGTGAATGCCTATATATATTAGGGATTTGTGGATATTGTTTAATGCTATAAAATATTGGGATATTTCTAACATTTCCTATTCTGAGCACGTGATTTTGAACTCGTTATCCATAAAATAACTTTTTCTGTAATCTATAGATTGCAAAACCTGATTATTTTAGCTATATTTGTAATCGGTGTTCGGGTAAGAGCAGGTAGCAGTTAATTTGGAGTAACCAATCATACTCTATGAATAACTACATGGACTGGTAAACACGGCACCATTCGAAACGCAGAGAGATGATACAAGCATTTATCAGAGCTCACAATCAACTAATTTCAGCGCCACCTGGAAGTGTCCATCGTGCTGTCTTAGATAAGATAGACCCTAAAGCACGGTTGGTATGTATTCGTGGGACTAGAGGTATTGGTAAGACGACATGCTTGCTGGACTATGCCCGTAAGCAAGAGGCTCAAATGGATATTAAGAGTCTCTATGTCAATATGAACCACTTCTATTTTGCAGAATATCCGGTCTACGAGTTGGCGCATGACTTTTATAAGATTGGAGGGAGACTTCTTTTAGTTGATCAAGTCTTTAAGTATCCAATGTGGAAGACGGATCTCCTCAAGTGCCTGGATGACTTCCCTGAGCTTAGGATTGTTTTTACTGCTTCTTCGGTCATGACTATAGAGGAGGATCATCCAGACTTGAAGGGGTTGATCAAGGTATATGATCTAAAGGGCTTTTCACTGAGAGAGTACCTTAATTATAAGCACAACCTTAATCTCCAACCCATTACGCTGGATGAGATGCTGGAAAACCATCCACGCATAGCTGCCGATATAGTAAACACTATAAATCCGCTCCCAGAGATGGAGGGTTATCTCAAGAGAGGCTATTATCCCCCAATGGGTAATTCGCTCAGCTTTGAGGAAAATCTGGTTAAGAACCTTAACATACTCCTGGAGGTGGATATTGTATATATACGACAGATAGAACCCGCATATTTGCATAAGCTAAGGGAGCTTTTCTTCTTAACCGCATCTGAGGAACAGCAGGCCATAAACATATCGAGCCTTAGTAATGAGATTGGTACGAGCAGAGCTACGGTGATGAACTACCTGAAGTACCTTGCAGATGCAGACATGATACGCCTACTCTACAAGGAGGGCAACGAGTATCCGAGGAAGCCTTATCAGATAACACCGCACAATACCTCTATCTCGTCGGTGTTACCGCCGACTACTCCTACCGCAGAGATACTGCAAAGGGTCTATTTTTTGACACAAGTAGAAGGGGCAGGATATGATGTGAAGATCGCTAAGAATGCTACCAATGATGACTTTGTCATAGATGCAAAGTATAGTCTACGTCTGTCGTACCAAGCACTGAGGAGGGCTAGCGATGAGGATATGATAAACGTTGTTCCAGATCAGACGATAGGTAGAGACAAGCATATCCCCTTGTGGCTCTTTGGTTTTTTATACTAACGACTATTAAGACATAATATAAGTAATAAATCCAATAACCCTGTTTTACACATTTATCTATGAGTAAAGAAAAAAAGTATATGACCTGTGATGGAAACCAGGCCGCTGCTCATATCGCTTATATGTTTAGCGAAGTAGCTGCTATATATCCCATCACACCATCATCCACGATGGCAGAGCATGTGGATGAGTGGGCTGCACAAGGCAGGAAGAACATGTTTGGGGAGACTGTCCTAGTCCAAGAAATGCAAAGTGAGGCTGGAGCTGCAGGAGCAGTCCACGGCTCTCTGCAGACTGGTGCTCTCACCAGTACCTTCACAGCATCTCAGGGATTGCTACTCATGATCCCCAATATGTACAAGATCGCAGGTGAGCTACTACCTACTGTATTCCACGTATCTGCTCGTGCCATAGCAGCACAGTCACTCTCCATCTTCGGTGACCACCAAGATGTGATGTCAGCACGTGCTACGGGCTTTGCTCAGCTCTCTACAGGCTCCGTACAGGAGGTGATGGACCTTGCTGGTGTTGCACACCTCTCTACTATCAAGACGAGGGTACCATTCATCCACTTTTTTGACGGTTTCCGTACTTCTCACGAGATCCAGAAGATCGAGTACCTAGAGGGTGAGGACCTCTTCCCACTGATCGATCAGGAGGCGTTGAGTGCTTTCCGCAAGAGAGGTCTCAACTCTGACCATCCAGTCACAAGAGGAACTGCTCAGAACGACGATATATACTTCCAAACACGTGAGGCATCCAATCCATTTTACCAGCATGTACCTGAGGTTGTACAGCACTATATGGATGAGATAGCGAAGATCACTGGTCGTCAGTATCATCTCTTTGACTACTATGGTGCAGAAGATGCAGAGAACATCATCATCGCTATGGGGTCTGTAAATGAGGCAATCCGCGAAGTGATTGACGTACTAATGAAGGAAGGTCGCAAGGTGGGTCTTGTGGCAGTTCGTCTGTTCCGCCCGTTCTCCGCAAAGCATCTCCTCAACGCTATACCTAAGACGGTTAAGAGGATCGCTGTTCTTGATAGGACTAAAGAGCCAGGATCAGCAGGTGAGCCACTTTACCTTGACGTAAAGCAGAGCCTATATGGTCAGGAGAATGCTCCACTAGTCGTTGGTGGTAGATATGGTCTTTCTTCTAAGGACACCACTCCATCTCAGATACTTGCAGTATATGACAACCTAGATCTACCGATGCCTAAGAATAACTTCACCATCGGTATCGTTGACGACGTAACCTTCACCTCACTGCCTGAGAAAGAGGGCTTCCAGCTAGACAACGAAGGACTGATCGAGTGCAAATTCTACGGTCTTGGATCTGATGGTACAGTAGGTGCTAATAAGAACTCAATCAAGATCATTGGTGACTCTACAGACAAGTATTGTCAAGCTTACTTCCAGTACGACTCTAAGAAGTCTGGCGGTTTCACTTGTAGCCACTTGCGCTTTGGTGATCATCCTATCCGCTCTACTTACTACGTAAATAACCCCCACTTCCTCGCTTGCCACGTACCAGCATATTTGAGAATGTATGATATCACTAAGGGTCTTCGCAAGGGAGGTACTTTCTTGCTCAACTCTATCTGGGGTCTAGACGAAATCGAAGAGCACCTACCTAACAGAGTAAAGCGTTATCTAGCTCAGAATGATATCAATTTCTACATGATCAACGCAACTGAGATAGCTCAGGAGATTGGTATGGGTAATCGCACCAATACCATCTTGCAATCAGCTTTCTTCAAGATTGCCAACATCATACCTTACGATGAGGCTAAGGATCAGATGAAGAAGTTCATCGTCAAGAGCTACGGTAAGAAGGGAGAAGATGTCGTTCAAAAGAACTATCTAGCTGTAGAGCGCGGTGAGGGTGTTATTAAGGTTCCAGTAAAGCCTGAGTGGGCTAACCTTCCTGACGATGAGCGAGTGATCAATGAAAATGACACAGACTTCATCAAGAACGTAGTTCGAGTCATCAATGCTCAAGCAGGGTATGATCTGCCAGTCTCAGCCTTTACTGGCAGAGAGGATGGTACATGGGAAGCAGGTACTTCGAAGTCAGAGAAGCGCGGTGTTGCTGCCAACGTCCCTGAGTGGAAGATCGAGAACTGTATACAGTGTAACCAGTGTGCATATGTCTGCCCACACGCTACTATCCGTCCTTTCCTACTTGATGAGGAGGAGAATGCTCAAGCACCAGAGGAGTACCAGACACTTAAGAGCATTGGTAAGCAGCTGCAAGGCACTTACTTCCGCATCCAGGTTGACGTACTTGACTGTCTAGGTTGCGGTAACTGTGCAGATGTATGTCCGGGTAATAAGAATGGTAAAGCTCTTGAGATGAAGCCACTTACCACTCAGCTAGAGCAGCAGAAGCTATGGGACTATTCTGTAGCTCACGTTACGAATAAGGCTCACCTAGTAGACGTAGCAAGTACTGTGAAAAACTCACAGTTTGCTCAGCCACTATTTGAGTTCAGTGGAGCATGTGCTGGTTGTGGTGAGACACCTTATGTCAAGCTACTTACACAGCTCTTTGGTAGCCGTCAGGTGATAGCTAACGCCACAGGCTGCTCTTCTATCTACTCTGCTTCTTCACCCTCTTCACCTTATACGACTAATGTACTCGGTCAAGGTCCAGCATGGGCTAACTCACTATTTGAGGACAATGCAGAGTTTGGCTTTGGTATGCACCTGGCATCCAAGAAGATGCGCGCCCGCCTCATCTCTCTTGTAACTGAGATGGTTGAAGGTAAGAAGAATGCTCCAATCGATGTTGAGCTATTGAAGGAGTGGCTGGAGCACCACGAGGATGGTGCTATGAGCCGTGAGATAAGCAATAAGGTAATTGCTGCCCTCAAGGAGGCTCAGGACAGCCCAGAGGCGAGAGCTCTACGTGATCTTGAAGGCTTCTTCGTAAAGCGCTCACAGTGGATCATCGGTGGTGACGGATGGGCATACGACATTGGTTACGGAGGTCTAGACCACGTTGTGGCTTCAGGTGAGAATGTCAATATCCTTGTTCTAGACACTGAGGTATACTCCAATACCGGAGGACAAAGCTCCAAGAGTACTCCTACTGGCGCTATTGCTAAGTTCGCAGCTTCAGGCAAGCGTATCCGCAAGAAGGATCTCGGCATGATGGCAGCTTCGTATGGCTATGTATATGTAGCTCAGATCGCAATGGGTGCTAACCAGGCTCAAGCCCTTAAGGCAATTCGTGAGGCAGAGTCATTCGATGGACCTTCACTAGTCATTGCTTACTCTCCATGTATCGAGCATGGTCTGAGAGCAGGTATGGGTAGGTCTCAGGTAGAGCAAAAGCATGCTGTAGAGTGTGGGTACTGGCACCTGTGGAGGCACGACCCAAGACTCGAAGAGGAGGGCAAGAATCCATTTACCCTAGACTCTAAGGAGCCTAACTGGGAAGGATTCCACGACTTCCTTCTTGGTGAGGTGCGCTACAGCTCGCTCTTCAAGCAATTCCCAGAGAAGGCAGAGGAGCTCTTTGCAGCAGCTGAGCAGGATGCTAAGTATCGCTACAACAAGTACAAGAGATTGGCAAACATCTCATTTGCAGAGGTCGAGGAGACTAAGTGAGACCACTCTTGAACTCTAGATAACATGTAAGATGGGGCACTTCCTATTGAAGTGCCCCATCTTTTTCATTAAACTGGGATCAATAATGCATTGATATTACTCAATCACATGTATCCAATTGTGCTGATCCTCAATGTCGCCATATTGAATGGCTCTTAGCCTTTGATAGAGCGCTTTTGACTTCTCTCCAGCTATACCATCACTAGCGAAGAGATAGCTCTCCCCTGTATCAATATCGTCTATCTGAGAGATTGGGGTTATCACCGCAGCAGTACCACAGGCACCCGCTTCATCTAGCTCTTTCAGCTCCGATAGATGCATTGGACGCTGTTCTACCTCCATTCCCAGGTCTTGAGCGATTTGCATGAGGCTCTTATTTGTGATCGATGCTAGTATAGAATTGGACTTAGGGGTAATGTAGGTATTACCCTTGATACCAAAGAAGTTGGCAGGTCCACACTCGTCAATATACTCTTTCTCTTTTGCATCTAAGTATAGGACACTAGAGTACCCCCTACTCTTTGCGATCTCTCCAGACTTTAGGCTGGCGGCATAGTTGCCCCCGACCTTAAAGGTACCTGTACCTAGAGGAGCAGCTCTATCATATCCACGCATGATAGCCATACGTGTAGGCTTGAAGCCATCTTTGAAGTAGGGACCAACGGGAGAGACAAAGACGACAAACATATACTCGACTGCCGGCTTCACTCCTATCTGTGCTCCCATTCCAAAGATAAGCGGACGGATATAAAGGCTTGCACCACTCTCGTATGGCGGCACATACTTCATATTCTTGCGGACTACGAGCTCAATGGCTTCTAGAAAGAGTTCTTCGGGCATTTCAGCCATCATGATTCCTTCGCAAGAGAGCCTCATGCGTTTAGCATTTTCCTCAGGTCTAAAAAGCCGCACCTTGCCATCCCTGCCACGGAATGCTTTCATCCCTTCAAAGGCTGCCTGCCCGTAATGGAGAGCCGAAGCTGCCATGTGGAGGTTGATACCCTCCTCGCTACAGAGCTCTAGATCGCCCCACTTACCATCTCGGTAGTAGCATCTTACGTTATAATCAGTAGGATAGTAACCAAATCCTAAGTTGTTCCAGTCGATCTCACTCATAGATAGGTCTCCCGTCACTTCTTCTTAGCTCTTGTGTTCTGAATCTTCTCACGCTCCTTGGTCAGCTCGTCGACTTTCTTCTGTAACGCCATGATCTCGTCACCCTGGTTATGGATGGTCGTAAGTAGAGCGTTGAGCTCCTCATTCTCTATTGTGCTGGGATACTGAGCCTCAACACGTAGGAGGAAGTCACTCAGCACATTCATATAGTTGCTAAATGCCGCATATGGGCTGTCGTATGGGCTAAAGAGCTTCACGTCGCTATTCAAGGTAGACATGTATAGAAAGTGATCACTGGTCTGGAGGTATAGCCAGTCTTGGATGATACGACGATCCTGAGAAAGGCGAGTCCGCTCGCACCACTCCTCTAGCTTCTCAAAGGACTCTCTTTGCAGTATATTGCCCAGCCAGCTTAGCGTATTCTTCTCCTCCTCAGACCATGAGATCGGATCAGGTACGTATAGGCTATCCTTGGGCTTGAGGATGCTAATCGCCTCAGATGGAGTCACAAACTCTAGCCCCTCATCATGGAGGTACCTAGGTAAAGCCCTCAAGAAGTCAAAGATACCCGTAGAAGAGGGGTGTACTTGACCAAACGTATTATAACTCATGTCGATACAAATGATCTCCTCATCCTCAGGTGTATTTGCAAGCCAGGAGGCGTATTTATCCGCCGTAAGAGGGTATTCACTCCAGTCGTACCTACTAAAGTTCTTACTGATATCCTCTGAGAAGCGGCTATTCCTAAGAAGCATCCCTAGCTCAGGAGTTACCCCACTCTGATATAGATAGTTAGGGCTCTTCCATCCAAGCAGATGCTTAGCTCCCTCTGTGATGACGCCCTTAAAGCCCATCTCATGGAGTATCTGCCCTATCTCATCGTCATATATCAGCTCGCTGTTTCGGAAGACAAGGGGCTTTTGATTGAACATCTGAGCCACCTTTTGAGAGTGTTGTCTCACCTGCTCCTTAAACTCTTTCTTACTCTCATAGAGCGAAGCTAGGCTATGAGCATAGGTCTCGCCCAAAAACTCCACGCACCCTGTATCAGCAAGCTCCGCAAAGCTATCGATGAGCTCAGGAGAGTACATCTCTATCTGCTCGAGCGCGATGCCGGATATTGAGAAAGCCACCTTTACGGCTCCATTGGTGCTCCGGATCAGGTCTAGAAGTAGCTTGTTAGCAGGGAGGAAGGACTCTCTTGTGGCTACCTGAAAGATCTCTTCGTTTTGAAAGTCGTCAAAGTAGTAGTGATCATTTCCGATATCAAAAAAGCGATATCTCTTGAGTCTAAATGGCTGATGTACTTGAAATGACAAGCATATTTTCTTTTTCATAATACTCTTCCTTATTATAACTTTACCTATTTGCGATGATTTGATCATAGATGCCCCGTACCTTGAGCCCTACCTTCTCCCATGTGAGGTTATTGACCTCCTCTAGTCCTTTCTCCTTGAGAAATTGGTGCATTGCTGGGTACGAAACAAGTGCATACATGGCATCAGCCAGTGCGTCGACATCCCAGTAGTCTACCTTGATGGCGTAGTCCAGGATCTCTGCACATCCAGACTGCTTAGAGATGATAGAGGGTACTCCGCACTGCATAGCTTCGAGAGGGGATATGCCAAATGGCTCAGAGACTGATGGCATCACATATACGTCACTCGACTTAAAGACTTCGTAGACCTGCTTGCCACGCATAAATCCAGTAAAGTGGAAGCGATCAGAGATATTGCGCTCAGCAGCAAGTCGTATCATTTGATCCATCATATCTCCACTTCCTGCCATGATAAATCGCACATTATCCACTCGCTCAAGCACTTTGGCTGCAGCTTCGACGTAAAACTCAGGCCCCTTCTGCATTGTGATTCGCCCTAAAAAGGTGATGATCTTATCTTTCACACCTCTTTGATCAGGGATAGCTAATAGGCTGGGTGCTAGAGGGGTTACAGCGTTATGTACGGCTGTAACCTTTGCGGGGTCTTGGTGGTACTTTTCGATCACGGTCTTGCGAGTCAAGTTGCTCACACACATGATGTGATCAGCGTGGTCCATACCATCCTTTTCGATAGCATACACGCGAGGATTCACATCTCCCCTACTACGGTCGAAGTCAGTCGCATGGACGTGTATCACCAATGGCTTTCCCGTAACGCTCTTTGCGTGGATACCAGCGGGATAGGTAAGCCAGTCATGCGCGTGGATGATATCGCACGGTACCGCTCTAGCTACCACACCAGCAACGATGGAGTAGTTGTTGATCTCGTCGAAGAGGTTGTCCGAGTATCCAGGGGTAAACTCTATAGTTCCCAGATCATTAGTAAGCATATAGCGGAAGTCCGCATATATGTGATCTCTCAGCTGATAGTACATCTCAGGGGCGATGGTATTACCTATGCGCTCTTTGACATATTCATAGGAGACATCTCTGTATACCAGAGGTACGTCTGAGGCGCTCAGTATGGTCATGAATGAGCGATCTTCATCTCCAGACATCTTAGGCATCACAAAGGTGATCTCCATATCTTCTTGCCTGCACATACCCTGGGTCAGTCCATAGCTCGCTGTCCCTAGACCTCCCGATATGTGAGGCGGGAACTCCCACCCAAACATTAGTGCTTTCATATCCTACTATTTTCTTAAAGTGGTTTTCTCGTCTGCTGTATCCTCAGTGGTCTCCTTGCCCGACTCCGGTGAGGTTGGGTGGTGAGTGGTCATGCTGAGTCTCAGATCAAATATGTCTGTGTCGTACTCCATAAACTCCTCTAGCCTATTACCTATCCTGAGCAGAGCAGAGACACTCATCAAGAAGGAGATCCCGCTCCTCGCCTTGTATGGTGGGGTACCATCGTAGACCTCGGCTATAGTACCGATCCCGTGTAGGCTCAGCTCCTCTTCAAATGGTATCAGTAGGCGGTCTACATAAGAGATACCGCCCTGTCGGAAGAGTTTGAGATAAGCTGTGAGGTAGTAGTATATCAGCCAGCTCCATACTCCACCCTGCATGTATGCGTAGAAGCGCTCTTTGAGGTTGCCAGAGGCATAACCGCGGTAGTATGGGCTCATAGGAGAGAGCGTTCGTATCCCCTTTGGAGTAAGCAGCTCTTTGGTGACTATATCCAAGACAGAGCGCTGTAGCTTCCTGGAGAGTGGAGAATAGGTGAGCCCCGCAGCAAAGATCTGATTGGCCCTGACATTCCAGTCCTGCTCACGCCCATCTGCCACGTAGTCAAAGAGATAGTCATACTTATTGACAAAGACACGTATAAAGCTCTCCGACACGCGCTCTATCTTGTCATTGAGCCTCTCGTCCTCTAGTTGGAAGAGATTTCTGTAGAAGCATAGAGCGTTGTACCATAGAGCGTTAAACTCGACTATGTAGCCCTGCCGATCGACCACCGGATAGCCGTCTATTACGCGATCCATCCAGGTAATGGGCTTACTAGGTGAGGGTGCTACGGCATAGAGCAATTGATTGTCTCTCAATCTCATATCTGGGTGTCTATTCTGCTCTATACACTCTATCGCCCACTTCACTACTTCGCCGTACTCTTCTCTTGTTCTTTTCATCCCCACCCATCGGGAGTAGTCTTGGATGCAGTTGATGGTCCAAAGGAGTGCATCAGGCTGGTCGATCCCCTCTATGATCGTGTCGGTATGAGGGCTATCCGCGTCGTAGTAAGCTCTCAAAGCCTTGATCGTAGTCTCCATCACCGCATTAAATCGCTCTGGCACTCCTATGCCGAAGCTACAAGCTGTCAGAGCTACCATTTGATCTCTATGCTGTACGCCAAACCACGGATAGCCAGCTAAGAGGTAATTGCCCTCCTCGCGCTGGACGTAAAACTGGTCTGCCGAGCGCCTTAGACAGTTGATAAAAGAGTTGCTGGGAGTCACCTCTTTAAGTGCTTTCTCAAATTCTCCCGCTATCTGACTGCTCTCTACAGCCTCATCAGAGATAGAGATGTAGACCTCCTCGCCACGACCTATCTCAAACTCGAAGTGCCCAGGCACGGGGAGGTCCTCTGTATGCTCGTTACCTCGAGTCTCCTCTTTGACGTAGTTGAAGTTTTTATACCACGTCGCTCCCTCATACCACTCAGCCTCCTTGGAGAGCTGCATATAGAGGCGCGGGTAGCCCTCATACAGGCACATTGAGATGCCATTGTCCTCCTTGTCGTGTGCCCAATTGATCCGATCATTTTCATGGGTCAGCTCTTTGGTTTTGCGAAAAGCTAGGAAAGGTCTGAGCCTCAGTGTCGTGCGAGAGTGTGCATCAAGTAGCTTATACCTAACTATTAGTTGATTACGATCTACAGAGAAGACAATATCCTTCTGCAGTATCACTCCCCCCACTCTATAGACTGTGGAAACCGAATTTTCCACACTAAACTCTCTCACATATTTGTGCCCATTAGGGCTAAATGCACCATCGGCATACTGATGGACAGCAAGATTAAACTCCGCCCCATGCTGTATCACAGTCTCATCGAGAGACGATAGGAGCAGCAGTGAGTCTGACCCGGAAGTATGAGGGACGATCAGCAAACCATGGTACTTCCTGGTATTACACCCCAATATTGTGGTGCAGCAGTACGCTCCGCGACGATTTGAGCGGAGGACCTCCTTTTCCAAGGAATCGCCAAGATTGGTGAGGTTAGTTCTATCAAATCTAAGGTATTTCATACAGATTTTTCCTATTTTATCTCGTCAATAAATACACTTGCGTGGCCGTATCAAAGACAATAAGTCTATGAGAAAAAGGACTAAACACAATATACCTATTAGTCATGGTAAAAGTACCTCTTTTTCTCTTTAATACAAAGCGTTTTCCCCTGTTTCTAGGGGTATTTTTTGATTGGATATGAGTGATAGATAAGATCAAGCTCTCTCTTGAATACACTCCGCATCGTTCAGTACCGTTGGAGGGTGCAGGGTATATGGATTATTAGCAGGCAAATATGATCTAATATATTATCAAAAAAATAAACAAAGTGCGGTGGAGAGTTACTTAAATATAGGGTGTCAGTAAGTACAAGGTACACCCTCATCAAATCAGAGATCTGAGGTTGTCGGGATTTGACCTCCGAACTCAGAAAATCTAAGTTCCCAACTTCGATGCGCCGAAGTTCCCAACTTAGACACATTTAAGTTCCGAACTTAGATCAGCGTAAGTTCCGATCTCGGATTACGCGGGGTTGCGGAGTATACTAAATGTAAATTCTGTTTGGATATTTCTGCAAGCACTATGGTGTCTTCTCTTTCTACCCACACTTAGGTATATATCACACTCAGCCACATTACGATACGAATGGTATTTATCTTTGGTATAGGCGTTATCTTTTGGTATCTTTGCGGGCGTGTACTATAAAGGTGCACCTAAGCTACCATAATTTGGTGCTTAGAGTAATGAAGTTTAACTATTTAGAAAATCGGTGTGTGGAACGACCGTACACCGAGTAAAGTTTTTTTGAATGAAAAATTACTACGATGAGGTGAAGCCTCTAGAAGGCTTCGACTGGGACAGCTTCGAGCGTGCTTCTACAGAGACACCAGAGCAGAGTGCTGAACTAGAAAAGAAGTACCAGGAGACTCTGGGCGATGTAGCTGAAGGGGAGATTGTAGAGGGAACTGTCCAATCAATGGACAAGCGTGAAGTTGTCATCAACGTAGGCTTTAAGTCTAATGGCGTTGTTCCATTTACTGAGTTTAGGTACAACCCTGACCTAGCTGTAGGTGATACAGTGGAGGTTTTTGTAGAGACACAAGAGAATAAAGATGGTCAGCTGATCCTCTCTCACAAGCGTGCATGCCAGGTTCGCTCTTGGGAGCGCATCAATACGGCTCTTGAGTCTGAGGAGATCGTAAAGGGCTTCATCACAAGCCGTACCAAGGGTGGTATGATCGTAGACGTCTACGGTATAGATGCATTCCTCCCTGGATCTCAGATAGATGTTAAGCCAATCCGTGACTTTGATGAGTTTGTCGGTAAGACGATGGAGTTCCGTGTCATCAAGGTCAATGAGGAGTACCGCAACGTGGTAGTATCGCATAAGGCTCTGATCGAAGAGGAGCTTGAGGCACAGAGAAGTGAGATCATGTCTAAACTCGAGAAGGGTCAAGTGCTTGAGGGTGTGGTTAAGAACATCACAAGCTATGGTGCCTTTGTCGACCTTGGTGGTGTAGATGGTCTTATCCATATCACTGACCTATCTTGGGGTAGAGTACAGAGCCCAGAGGAGGTCGTACAGCTAGATCAGAAGATCAATGTTGTGATCCTTGATTTTGACCAGGAGCGTAATCGTATAGCACTAGGTCTGAAGCAGCTGACTCCCCATCCATGGGATAACCTTGATGAGAACCTCAATGTAGGTGACCGTGTGACGGGTAAGGTAGTTGTTATCACTGACTACGGTGCATTCATCGAGATCGTACCAGGTGTTGAGGGTCTACTACACGTGAGCGAGATGAGCTGGGCACAGCACGTACGCTCGCCACATGACTATGTAAATGTCGGTGAGGAGATTGAGGTTCAGATCTTGACGCTCGACCGTGAAAGTAGGCGTATGAGCCTTGGTCTAAGACAGCTGACTCCAGATCCTTGGGCGGATATTGAGCAGCGCTTCCCTGTAGGGTCTAAGCACACTGCTAAGGTACGCAACTTCACCAACTTCGGTATCTTTGTAGAGTTTGCAGAGGGCATCGATGGTCTGATCCACATCAGCGATCTCTCTTGGACCAAGAAGATCAAGCACCCAAGTGAGTTTACCAAGGTAGGCAATCCTATAGAGGTGGTAGTCCTAGAGATAGATAAGGAAAATCGTCGCTTGAGCCTTGGGCACAAGCAGGTAGAGGATGATCCTTGGGACAACTTCGCATCTATCTACGCTGTAGGTGCGATTCATCAGGGTAAGGTTGTTGAGATCATGGATAGAGGCGCAGTGGTTGCTCTTCCTTACGAGGTAGAGGGCTTCGCTACTCCTAAGCACCTGACCAAGGAGGATGGATCTCAAGCAAAGCTAGGCGAAGAGCTCGACTTCAAGGTGATTGAGTTTAATCGCGATGCTCGCCGTATCATTGTTAGCCACAGCCGCATACACGAGGATGCTCTAAGAGGTGAGGCTGCTACTACTGAGGAGGAGATCGCAGAGGCAGTGAAGGCATCTGCCACCGTCGAGAAGTCTACCCTAGGTGACATCGACGCTCTTGCAGCACTTCGCGACAAGCTAGAAGACCAAGCGACTAGCACCGAAGAGTAAGTCAAGTGTGATTCTAAATAAAGTGAGATGCAGCTCGTCATAAGGGCTGCATCTCTTTTTTATCCCCAATAAAAAGAAGCGGAGCAGAGAAAAGATGATTTCCCCTGCTCCGCTTCTCTCAGTCTTATATGCCCCTACTCTAGGGTGCTAATCGTATAGGTTGGCTCCATCCTCCTTGCTCTTGTAACTCATAGAGAAAGCGGTCGTGAAGTCGATTTTTACGCCCCTGCCAAAACTCGATCCTATGCGGGATCACCTGAAATCCACCCCAAGTATCGGGTCTGGGGACCTTCTTACCAAAGAGCTGCATGCTCTCCCTCGCAAACTCTGTGACAATGAAGTTGCGATTAGGGATCTCATGGCTCTGAGGGGAGATCCTCGCGCCTATCCTACTGATGTATGAGCGCTTATCGAAGTACGCATCAGAGACCTCGGGCGGACAATGCTCCGCAATCCCCTCGACCAGTATTTGGCGCTCAAGCTGGTGCCACAAGAATGTGAGTGAGATACGAGGGTTGCTATCGATCTGTGTCGCCTTGCGACTTTTGTAGTTGGAATAAAAGATAAAACGCCCCTCGCTATCCAGCTCCTTGAGAAGTACAGTGCGAGCCGAAGGCTGACCATCACTGCTGACAGTAGAGACTATCACGGCAGTTGGCTCAATTACCTTGCGATTGATCGCCTCCTGTAGCCACTCTTGACACTTTTGGATAGGGTCATCGGGCATATCTTTTAGCGATAGACTGCCTACATTATACTCACGGCGTATGTTTTCTAGATCCATGCTCATAGCAAGTATTCTCTTAATATTAGTGTTTCCAAAAACTTGGTTGTAACATCGTAAGGACGGTAAATATCTCCAAGCGACCTATGATCATCACAAGGCAAAGCATCAACTTATTGGCACCCGAGAGGATAGTGAAGGACTTCTCCACTCCCAACTCCCCGAAAGTACAGCCTGCATTGGAGATACACGTCAGTGCGGTACCATACGACTCCATCAGCGACCTCCCTTCGAGCGACAATAGCAATGCAGCTATGGTCATGACCAGAATGTAGAGGAAGAAGAAGTTAAATATCTGCATCACTACAGGACGAGTGACCACTTGCTTGCCTATCCTCACCGGGATTACGGCATTGGGGTGTACGCGCTTCTTAAACTCCACTCCCGTGGCGCGCAAAAGCACCATAATGCGTATGACCTTCAGACCTCCAGCCGTAGAGCCACTGCATCCTCCGATAAACATTACTAGGAACAATAAGATGATAAAGAAGGTACCCCAATGGTTGTAAGGTCCGGCTGAAAAGCCAGTTGAGGTGATAGCACTGACGATCTGCACTAGAGACTTGAACCAGCTACGAGGCAGGTTATAATAGCTCATGCCGTAGTGTAACCAAAGCCCCCCTACAAGAGAGACGACGAGCAGTATCATAGCAAATGCCCGGAACTCCTGATTTCCGAAGAGCTTTTTAGGGTCTCTCCTTACCACTGCGTAGTATACCAGTGTGAAACTTGTGGCACCTATGATCATGATGATAGTCAGCACAGTCTGGCTGTAGATGTCAAATCTGGCGATCGAATCATTGTATGTGCTGAAGCCTCCCGTTGCAATGCCCGTCGCGGCATGACAGATAGCATCAAAAAGTCCTAACGGTCCCAAGACCAGGAGCAGTGTACCAACGGCAGTCCAAAGTAGGTACAAAAGTATGATCCACTTCGCCATCACACTGATGCGAGGTACAAACCTTTCGTGCGTGATGCCCGTAGTTTCGTTGTTAAAGACCATCGACGCACTTTCACCTGTCATCGGTACTAGTGCGACCAATACTACAATAATGCCGATCCCCCCTTGCCACTGCGTGATACTGCGCCAGAAGAGAATGCTACGTGGTATCTTACTCAGGTCTGAGATTGTTGTAATGCCGGTCGTAGTATAACCCGATACCGCCTCTAAGTAAGCATCGGTAAACGATGGGAGATAGCCCCCAAGTAGATAAGGCAGCATACCGATCAAAGAGACGATCAACCAGCTAAGTGAGACCGTAATCATACTCTCCTTCCTACCGATAGACGCCCGGTTGCTGCGCCGTCCGAGGTAGACCATACTCAGCCCTATTATCGAAGCCACTGCTACCGTTGTCCAGAGTGAGACATGAGCAGTATCCTTATAGTAGTACGAGAAACCAAGGGAAATAAGGAGAAACGGAATCTGTATCAAGGCTAGAGTACCGATGATCTTCAGTACAAACCAATAGTTAAGTGTCGACTCTCTCCTACTGGACGGGCGTTTCTCGTGAACTACTAGATTCATTTTCCTATGATCTTTGCTAGTGCATCGGCAGATAGCTGTGCGCTGAAGACCATCACCACGTCTCCTGCTCTAAAGTGCGTATCTCCCTCTACAAGACATACCTCTTGATCCCTCATCATACCTCCAAACGTAACTCCCCGTGGTAGCCTTAGATCTTTCACTGGCTTCTTAGTCAGCCGGCTTCCCTCTTGTATGGTAACTTCAAGGATGTCGTTTTGCCCGATCGTGAGGGTTTTGGCATTGGTCACGTCGGCATTGAGTAGATAGCGAAAGATAGAGCTAGCTGCGATGAGCTTGCGATTGATAAGATTGCCGATCCCCATCTGGTAGGCGATGTCGAGATAATCTATGTTCTCGATCTGTGCCACGGACCTGTAGACGCCCATTCTCTTGGCATTAAGCGTTGCGAGCATGTTACTCTCGGAGTTGCTGGTTAGAGCTAAAAACGCTTGACTCTTCGTTAAACCCTCGAGACGAAGTAGCTCTGGGTCACGCCCGTCTCCGTGTATGATCAGCGTGTTTTCTGGGACTATCTCAGAGAGCCGCACGCATTTCTCATAGTTTCGCTCTATAATCTTAATGCTCCAGTCGCTGGGCAGTAAGCGCGCTGTCCTTACAGCTATACGACTACCTCCCATGATGATCACCCTTCGCACCTCTACATCCTCTTGTCCGCACGACTTCCGGAGCTGCTCTCGGTGTTCAGGCGCCGTAGTTGCAAAGACGATGTCATCCTCCTTCACCACATCTTGCCCTGTCGGTATGATTGTCTCATCATCTCGCAGAATGGCAACTATGTGGAAGTACTTTTCATTATGCTCCTTTAGCTCCAAGAGAGGGCGGTCTATGAGTGGAGATGAAGCCAGGACTTGGACGGCAAGCATCTCGAGCTTTCCTCCGAAGAAGCTCCAGTACTGGCGAGTCCAAGGTATCATCAAGCCTGCCGCGATCTCCTTAGATGCGAGCGCTTCCGGACAGACCATATCATCCACTCCTAGCGATCCAAAGTACTCCCTATTCTCAGGAGACTGGTACTCACTATTGCTAACACGTGCAATCGCCTTGTGTGCCCCTATCTGCGTTGCTAGCATGCAGGCGATAAGGTTTCTGCTCTCCTCTGGCAGCACTGCTACAAATAGCTCACTCCCCTCTACCCCTGCCATCTCAAGCTGTTGCTTGGATGTAGGATTACCCACTATGGGCATAATCTCTAAGTTATTATCGTATGCAAATTCTAGTGCAGTCGACTTCTCATCCATCAAGATGATATCATGCTCTTCCTTAGATAGCATCTTGGCTAGATGAGTACCGACTTCTCCTGCTCCTACGATGAATATCTTCATTGTTTATGATACAACTTAAGTGCAAGTTTCACCAGATTCTCCTTATCAAGTCCCACGTAGGCTCTCTGTATCTCCACTGCTCCCTGCTTCACAAAGAGATCCGGAACCCCCACTCTCGTGATTGAGACTTGCTTCCCTTGATCGCTGTAGTACTCCAAAAGCGCACACCCCACTCCACCTGCTAGAGCACCATCCTCTACTGTGATGATGTGCTCATACTTCTCGCTCAGCTCATCAAGAGCCTCAGTATCAAGAGGCTTCACAAAACGCAGATCCAAGTGACCAGGATAGATGCCTTGTTGCTCCAATTCTTTGATCGCCTCCGTGACAGTATACCCTACCGGACCATACGAGACAAAAACTACCCTCTCCCCATCTTTCAAGAGACGTGCCTTGCCTAGTGGTATCTCCTCCAGTGGCACATCCCAATCAGCACAGCTCCCAGCTCCTCTCGGATAGCGTATGACGAAGCTGCCCTCCTCATAATGCTTATATGCGGTGTACATCATATAGCGAAGCTCTCTCTCATCGTAAGGCGACATCATCGTCAGCCCTGGCACGCATCTCAGGTATGGTATGTCGTACACTCCTTGGTGCGTCACACCGTCCTCCCCTACCAGCCCCGCACGATCAAGACACAGAATCATTGGAGTTGCCTGCATCGCTACATCATGGATCACCTGGTCGTAACCCCGCTGCAAAAATGATGAGTAGATATTGCAAAAGACCTTCTTACCACCACGACTGAGCCCAGCAGAGAAAGTCACAGCATGTGCCTCTGCTATACCCACGTCATATACACGATCTGGATAGCGGTCTTGTAGGAAATTAAAAGAGCTACCGCTGATCATCGCAGGGGTCACCCCCACTACGCTCTCATCTTGCTCCGCAATCTCCAGCAAGGTCCTCCCGAATATTTCTTGAAACTTCAAGGGCTTATCGGGCATCTCCTTGACCACTGTAGCCCGCTCCCCAGTATCGAGGTCAAACTTACCTGGTGCGTGCCAAGTGACGGCACTAGTCTCAGCTGGTGTATATCCCTTACCCTTAGTAGTCTTGATATGCAGCAGCTTAGGACCCTGAAAGCTAAGCACTGTCTTGAGCTGACTCACCAGTTGGCGTACATCATGCCCGTCAGCCGGCCCGATGTATCTTATGTTGAAACCTTCAAAGAGATTGCTCTCATCAGCGATCAGCGCCTTGACACTGTTGTTAAAGCGTAGTATGTTGGATCTGCGCCGCTCATTGACCACCTTTGCCTTTCGTAGTGCTCTGTAAGCATTGTACCTCAGGTGGTTGTAAGTCTTACTTGTAGTAATGTCCAGAAGATACTTGCTAAGACCACCAGTGATAGGGTCGATAGAGATATGATTGTCGTTGAGGACTATGAGCAGGTTATTGGGGTAAGAAGAGACATTATTAAGCCCTTCAAACGCCATCCCACCCGTCATCGCTCCATCACCTATCACGGCTACTATTTGGGCGTCATCCTTCTGCTTAGCTTTGGCTACAGCCAGACCTAGGGCGGCAGAGATAGAGTTAGAAGCATGACCGGCGATAAAGGTGTCGTACTGGCTCTCATTCGGGTGAGTGAAACCACTCAGCCCACCCCATTGGCGGAGTGATGGGAAGCTATCTCTCCGTCCGGTCAGTAACTTATGTGGATAGCTCTGGTGCCCCACATCCCACACTATGCCATCGCTAGGCAAGTCGAGGACATAATGAAGTGCGACCGTAAGCTCCACTACGCCTAGGCTTGCCCCCAGGTGACCGGGAACTTCGCTCAGTACCGTCAAGAGATAAGTACGTATCTCCTGGCACAGCTGTGGCAACTCGTCGAGTGAAAGCTCCTTAAGGTCAGCAGGGCTATCTATCTTGCTCAAAAGAGGATACTTCTGCTCTAATTGCTCTCTATCTATTACCTTCATACATCTTCTCCGCCTACAAAGAGGAAACTTTTTCCCTAACACTAAAAACAAAGATAGTCAAAACAGATGAGAGAATGCCTCCATCTAAAGGCTCTGAAATAATATACCCGCCATGAAAGGATTTCAAGGCGGGTATTATGACGTTGCAGTCGCAATATCTCTGAGGTTCCTGGCGGATTCGAACCGCCGTACACGGATTTGCAGTCCGCTACCTAGCCACTCGGTCAAGGAACCATGCATACACGTTGCGGTTTGGCACCTGTCTGCGTCTGCAAAGATACCTAATCTTACGGAATGCCGCAAGGCATACTCGACCCAATCTACTCTTTTGTATGATTCGACTCTAAATCAGTATCAGAAAAAATCGTAATCCGACTCAAGGGATCCCGATATATGGATAGTGGCTGATTTAAGAAGAAGATAGTGATGAAGCGACATCTGAACTCAGTAAAAACTGCTACCCGAACTCAGAAAATCTAAGTTGGGAACTTAGGCGCATCGAAGTTCCCAACTT
>JAUNLH010000033.1 GCA_030532365.1 Porphyromonas sp. | reverse complement strand
TTGGGATAATAAAACTAAGCGTCATGCCATTGAGGTGTTTCTTATCCGTGCTCTTCCATTTGTTTTTGTGTAGATTTGTGAAAGTAGTAGGATCGAAAAAGGACAATTCATAAATGGATAATTCAGAATATCACCATCCAGAGAATGATGGTGAGTACAAGGGTCTTAAGGTAAATGCGGGTGTGCAAAGGGCGCCCAGCGTTAATCCTGGTTTCAGACCCCGACGTCGCAGGGAAATCACCATCTCGGAGTATGTAGAGGGGATCTTGAAGGGCGATACAGCCATACTAGCACGTGCCGTGACTCTGGTGGAGAGCAGGCTGACCGAGCACCGTACAAAGGCTCAGGAGGTGGTGGAGAAGTGTTTGCCCTACGCCGGTAAGTCGGTGCGTATCGGTATCACAGGCGTACCCGGGGCGGGCAAGAGTACCTCTATTGATACTTTTGGAATGCACGCCGTGGAGCATGGGCATAAGCTGGCAGTGCTTGCGATAGACCCTTCGAGTGAGCGGTCTAAGGGAAGTATCCTAGGCGACAAGACCAGGATGGAGCGGCTGGCTAAGGAACATAATGCTTTTATCCGTCCTAGTCCCTCCGCTGGCTCCCTCGGAGGTGTGGCAAGGAAGACCAGGGAGAGCATCATCCTCTGTGAGGCAGCAGGATACGACACGATCTTTGTGGAGACCGTGGGGGTAGGGCAGTCTGAGACCGCTGTACACTCGATGGTCGACTTTTTCTTGCTCATACAGTTGGCGGGTACAGGTGACGAGCTCCAAGGGATCAAGCGGGGTATCATGGAGATGGCAGATGGCATTGTCATCAATAAGGCCGACGGGGATAATATCGCTAAGGCTGAGCTTGCTGCCACCCACTTCCGCAATGCGCTACATCTCTTCCCCCCTGCCGAGAGTGGCTGGACGCCTGAGGTGCTTACCTATTCGGGCTACTATGGTCTGAATATAGATAAGGTGTGGGAGATGATGGATCGCTACTTTGAGTACGTGAAGTCCACTGGTTATTTCCAGTACAATCGCAATCGGCAAGCGAAGTATTGGATGTACGAGAGCGTGCAGGAGGCGCTTCGTGACTCCTTCTATAGACATCCTCTGGTACAGGAGGCGATGCCAGAAGTGGAGCGAGCTGTGCTGGCGGATGAGATGAGCTCCTTTGTCGGTGGCATGCGTCTTTTGGAGATCTACTTTGATAACCTAGATCGGGCGCACGCTAAGCTCGATAATACCAAGGAGGATGAATAATAAGTCTTTTTATGCCATCATTGCCTTTATCGCACTCATAGAGCTATTTATGGTGCGAGGAGACTACCCGATCGTTACGCTGATAGCGAAGATCTTTATCTGCGGAGGTAGCTTTTACTATATCCTCACACAGTATCAGCGTAGACGTCGAGTAACAGCTCTAATGGTGCTGATGGCAGTGGTGGGTGTCTTGTACAACCCTGTCCTGCCTATCCTTCTACCGATCTCTGTTAATATCTTGATGAGCATTGTCGTGGCAGGACTCTTTTATCTCGTTGCAAAGTCTACTCCGATAGAGGAGGGAATGGGGATTGGGCGTAGTCATTCGGATGATGAGGAGTAGGCTATACTTCGTACTGATTTTGGGGCTCTCCTTGGTACTGAGTATTACTGGATGCGCTTCAAGAGAGGCGGAGGAGAGTGACGTGTCATTGCTACCTCTGCTCCAAGAGGTGGGCAAGCTAGATCTGGTGGAGACCTCGACGGAGGAGATATTTGTCATCTCTGGCAGCGGACATACGCTCTACTCGCTACAGAGCTTAGAGGATGCCTCGGAGTATCTGGCTGATCTCCTGCGTGTAGGTGGGCGTGTAGGGGTCTACTCCTTTACCTACTACAGTATGGCGTACATCGATCTTACAGAGCTGGGACTTGAGCGTGTGAGGGTGCAGGGCTCCGAGGTGGAGCTAGTGCTACCCCCGATTCGTATTGAGCCGATGGGGCGTAGTGTGACCTTAAAACAACTTCACGAGCGGGTGACGGGGACAAAAGCACCGATCACCAACCAGGAGCGCCTGGAGATGCAAAATAGAGCCTCTGAGATCTCGAAAGAGCGACTTGCCCCAGGTACATCTGCGTACAACCGTGTTGTGGCACAGGCAGAGGAGCGAGCTCTGGCATTCTTTAAGGGATACCTGCACAGCAGAGGCTATGATCGTGTGGTGGTGAGGATAGAGACTAGGGAGAAGCTATGATTAGGAACCCCAAGAGAGTTATAGCGGTACTCATACTACTCCTTGCTATCCCTTTGGTGGTGTGGCTGGTGAGGTTGGCAAGTAGCTCATACCGGAGTGAGAAGGAGGGAACCAATAAGGTCTTTTCTCAAGCTGTGATGGACAGCCGTCAGCTGCTTCGTGTGACTGCACTGGAGGCTGTGCGAAGTGTGCCTATTACCAGAGAAGAGAAGGGAGTAGGAGTCTTCGCACTTGGCTACTACCGTGTGCGGATATCCTATGACGTGGAGCGCCTGCAGTACTTCATCAGTGGCGATACACTTAGGCTCCAGCTCCCGCCTGCTGAAGTCTCTGTGCTGGAGCATGAGGAGATGGGCTTCGAGGTGCTTGATGTGTGGGGAACCGACTTCTGGACTAGGCTTAAGGGGGCACGGCTCTCCCTAAGTGAGGAGAACAAGCTCAGAGTGCAGGCGATGCAACAGCTTAGGGCTGAATTATATAGAGATGGGACGGTGGAGAGAGCCAACGAGCAGGCAAAGCAGGTCTTACTCGATATGCTCTCCCTTGTACCAGGCACTGTAATCATCGAGGATGGCAGTCGATTTTACCCTGATGTCTGCGAAGCTCCAAATCTGGAAATTAGAAATAAATAGCTAAGTTTGTACCGCTAAATTAAAGAGAATTTATCAAAAACGCTAGGTAAAGGATATTGAATAGTATGATTCAGAGTAAAAGTCCAAGTCAACCCACTTGGAGAGACATATATACCTATTCCAAGCTGCCAAGTTCCCTTGCAAATCTCGATGAGCTAGCCCACAACCTTTGGTGGGTGTGGAATCTTGACGCACAGCAACTTTTTGAAGAGCTTAATCCGGAGGTGTGGCATACATCTAACGGCAATCCCGTAAAGGTCTTAGCGTCACTGACCCAGACAAGACTTAAGGAGATATCGGTGGACGAGAGCTATCTCGCACGTCTTCGTGATGTATATGCACGCTTCCAAGCGTATATGAAGGAGCCTATGCGGACCGATGCTCCGAGTGTGGCATACTTCAGCATGGAGTACGGTCTGACCAATGTACTTAAGATCTACTCTGGTGGCTTAGGTGTCTTAGCAGGCGATTACATGAAGGAGGCGAGCGACTCACTTGTAGATATGGTGGGTGTGGGCTTCCTCTACCGACAAGGCTATTTCGACCAAGTAATTACCAAGGATGGTCAGCAGCTGGCAGAGTATACTCCTGCCAACTTTAAGGAGATTCCGGTGACACAGGAGACCAATGAGGATGGTACACCGCTTGTACTTACGGTGCCCTTCCGTTCTCATGTGGTATACTGCCACATTTGGAGGGTAGACGTGGGTCGTGTGCGCCTATACCTACTCGATAGTGACCTGCCTCAGAATAGTGAGTGGGATCGATATATCACCTATCAGCTGTATGGTGGGGATTGGGAAAACCGTATGAAGCAGGAGTATCTGCTCGGTATCGGAGGTATGCTTGCCCTCAAGAAGCTAGGGATCAAGCAGGAGATCTACCACCTCAATGAGGGGCATGCTTCATTTATCAATGTACAACGCCTGGCGCAGTATGTAGAGGAAGAAGGGATGAGCTTTGATGAGGCTCTAGAGGTGGTGCGTGCCAGTTCTCTCTACACGGTTCATACACCTGTACCTGCGGGGCATGACTACTTCGATGAGCAGCTCTTTACGAAGTATCTGGGACACTTCCCCGATAGACTTGGCATCACGCCACAGGAGTTTATCGATATGGGTCGTGAGAACCCAGGCAGTCACGAGAAGTTCTCCATGAGTGTCTTTGCTCTGAATACTTGTCAGGAGGCAAACGGTGTCAGTGAGCTGCATGGTAAGGTATCGCAAAATATGTTCGCACCTGTCTGGAAGGGTTTTCTACCAGAAGAGCTACATGTGGGCTTCGTGACGAATGGCGTGCACCTACCTACCTGGGCTGCTGATAGTTGGAAAACCTTCTACACAACTTACATTGCTAGTGATATCCTACACCATCAGGCAGATGGTGAGATGTGGAAGAAGGCACACGATCTACCAGATGAGGAGGTATGGAACATGAGGATGGCTGTAAAGAAGCGCCTGCTCCACTTCCTCGAGGATTCAGTTCATCACAACATACGTAAGGAGGACGTCGACCCCAGCACGCTTATGAGTATTGCTGACGACCTGAACCCTGACGCACTATTGGTGGGCTTCGGGCGCCGCTTTGCTACATACAAGCGTGCACATTTGCTCTTTACTGACCTGAATCGTCTCTCCCAAATCGTTAATAATCCAGATCGCCCTGTACAGTTTATCTTTACCGGTAAGGCACATCCAGCTGATGGCGGTGGTCAAGGGCTGATCAAGCACATTATTGAGATCTCTAAGTGCCCAGAGTTTAAGGGGAAGATACTCTTCCTGCAAAACTACGACATACGTGTGGCGCAAAACCTCATTGCAGGTGTAGATGTCTGGCTCAATACTCCGACTCGCCCGCTAGAGGCTTCTGGTACCTCTGGGATGAAGGCTGTAATGAACGGTGCTCTGAACTTCTCAGTGCTTGATGGCTGGTGGTACGAGGGCTATGTGCCGGGCGGAGGCTGGGCGTTGACCGATAAGCGCACTTACCAAGACCAGTCCTTGCAGGATCAGCTCGATGCAGCTACGATCTACAAGATATTTGAGGAGGAAATCATCCCACTGTACTTCGATCGTACTGAAAACCCCAACTACTCCGTAGGGTGGGTGCGTGATATCAAGACCTCAATCGCAGAGATCTTGCCAAGATTTACCATGAAGAGGATGATCGAGGACTATATTCGTAAGTTCTATGTGCCACTCGCTGAACGTCATAGACACATCACACGCGATAACTACGCTGATGTCCACGAGATCATTGCTTGGAAGAAGCATGTAACTGAGAAGTGGGGTTCGCTAGAGGTGATAGACGTCAATCTGGAGACTGAGAACCATAATCCGGTGAACTTTAGAGTGGGTGAACAGATCAAGGTTACTCTGCAGGCAGATCTCCACGAGTTGGAGAGTGACTTGTGCGTAGAGCTGATGGTGGCTTCGACTAACACTGATGGCTCTGACCGCCTTGATGCCAAGTATCAGCTACAACTCGTGGCACAAGAGGGTAGCCGACGTACGTACCAGCTTGTACATGATATAGATAAGCCCGGTAGCCAAAAGGTAGCTCTTAGGATCGTGCCTACCCATCCGCTGCTACCTCATGCTATGGACTTTGCACACAATAAGTGGGTACCCCTATACTAGAGAGATAGGGTAAAATAACTGAGAGGGGAATAGCTACGTCTCACGCTCGATAGGCTATTCCCCTCTTCTTGTACCGATAGGGAAAAGAACTACAACAGAGATGAAGTATCTTGTTACTACAATTGCGCTGAATTCAACTGAGGACCTGGAGCTTACCGAGTCCATACTTAGCTATCTCCTAATGGAGATTGGCTATGATGCCTTTGAGGAAGAGGGTTCTCTTCTCAAGGCATACATCCCAAAGCAATCATACAGCGAGGACGCTCTTAACCACCAGCTTAAAGATCCCCTCATACAAGGGAGGATCAAGGAGGTTCAGACTGAGGAACTACCAGATATCAACTGGAATGAAGAGTGGGAGAAGCACTACTACAAGCCAGTTGTAGTTCAAGGAGGTCGTTTAGCGGTGCGGGCATCTTTTCACGAGCCAGTTAAAGGCGTCGAAGATGAGATCATCATTGATCCAAAGATGGCTTTCGGCACTGGCAACCATGCCACCACGCTCGGCATGCTACGCCTCTTATTAGACGAAGAGTTGCATGATGCTCAGGTGATAGATATGGGCTGCGGTAGTGGCATACTGGGGATCCTTGCAATGAAGCTGGGAGCTCGCCACTGCACGAGCATCGATATCGACGAGTGGAGTATTGTAAATGCAGAAGAGAATGCTCGGGTCAATGGCGTCTCTCTATCTGTATTCCAAGGAGATGCCTCTCTACTAAGCACACTCCCAAAGGCTAACTTACTGCTCGCTAATATCAATCGCAATATAATATTAGAAGACCTTCAGCACTACTCCAATGCCTTGACAGCTGATGGAGTGATGCTTCTAAGTGGCTTTTTAGTTCAAGACCTGCCCTCTATTGAAGCGGAGCTTGGCGAGTACGGCTATCAAGTCTCCCGTATCCTTCAGCCCTCAGGCGATTGGGTCGCCCTTCGAGCTACGAGATAACTTCCCCTAAGTATACCTGTGAAAAAGATTGAGTGTTATGTCAAAGAATAAACATAAAGAGCCCACCATTGTCCCCAGCATCACTATAGAGCAGATGGCAGCCGAGGGCAAGTCGCTCGGACATTTGCCTGATGGGAGAGTCGTCTTCGTGCCGTATACTGCCCCAGGTGATGTGGTGGATGTCCGCCTAGGACGCAGACGCAAGGCGTATGCCGAGGGAGTAGTAGAGCAGATGGTCACCCCATCGCCCATACGTGTGAAGCCACTCTGCGAGCATTTCGGGGTGTGCGGAGGATGCAAGTGGCAGCACATCCCCTATGAGATGCAGCTAGAGACAAAGGGAAAGCAGGTCTACGACCAACTCGAGCGCATTGGGCACTTAGAGGTAGAGCATAAGCACCTAGCATTAGGAGCGAGCAAAATCTACCACTATCGAAATAAGCTCGAGTTTACCTTTTCCAACCGCCGTTGGCTCACCACGGAGGAGGTGGAGAGCCAAGAGGAGTTTTCCCACGATGAGGATGCCATGAAGGCGCTAGGCTTCCACATCCCAGGTAGGTTCGATAGGGTGCTAGACATCCAGCACTGCTACCTACAAGATGAGATAAGCGACCGTATCCGGTTATTTGTAAGAGAGCACTGCCTCCATGCGGGGTACAGCTTTTATGACTTGAAGGAGCAGCATGGACTTATGCGAACACTGATCATCCGCACCAGTAGTACGGGCGAGCTAATGGTCATCGTTGTTTTTGGCGAAGAGGATCCTGAGAAGATCGAGCAACTACTCACGGCTCTACGAGATGCCTTTCCGGTGATTATCTCCTTGCAGTATGTCATCAATCTCAAGCACAATGATACCATTGGCGATCAGGAAGTTATCCTCTTTCACGGTCGCGACTACATCTTGGAGGAGATGGAGGGGCTTCGCTTCAGAGTCGGACCCAAGTCCTTCTATCAGACGAATAGTGAGCAAGCTCGCCATCTATATGAGGTGGCGAGGAGTTTCGCTGGGCTCACCGGCGAGGAGCTAGTCTACGACCTCTATACTGGCACCGGGACGATTGCATGCTTTGTAGCTCGCTCCGCTAAGCAGGTCATCGGCATAGAGTATGTACCCGAAGCGATAGAGGATGCTAAGCTCAATGCAGAGACCAATCAACTGAGCAACACAAGGTTCTATGCCGGTGATATGAAAGACGTCCTCACCCAGAGCTTCATCGAGGAGCATGGCAAGCCGGATGTCGTAATCACCGACCCTCCTCGAGCTGGCATGCACCCCGATGTGGTCAAGGTACTACTCGAGGTCGCACCTGAGCGCATCGTCTATGTAAGTTGTAATCCTGCTAGCCAAGCTCGAGACGTAGCAATGATGAGCGAGATGTACAGAGTCGTCGAGGCTCAACCCGTAGATATGTTCCCTCACACTGGGCATGTAGAGAATGTGCTGCTCATTCGCAAACAGTGAGATCAGGGATATTCTGATTAACTTTGCAGATAGCATAAAACAAATTATAGCACGAAAGTTGTTATATATACAGTAGATCCAAGGGATAAACAATTTGATTTTGAAACACGAGAATAATAGTAAGACAAGGGAACTGGTAGACAGTGTAGTGGAGGGGATACAAGAGAAGAAAGGCAGAGCCATATCTGTGCTAGATATGCGAGAGCTAGATGATGCTATCTGCGATTATATGGTGATAGCCGAGGCGAATACCCCCATTCAGCTCGAGGCGATGGAGGAGTCAGTGGCGGAGACTACCAAGGAGCGCCTAGATGAGAAGCCGCAGTATAGGCACAAGGGCGATGGACGCTGGATAGCTCTTGATTACATCACCGTGATGATACACCTGATGACACCGGAGATGAGGGATTACTATAAGATAGAGCAACTATGGAGCGATGCTGATATAGAGCATCTACAAGATATCAACTAACAACAATGTCTAGTAAGAAATTCAATAAGGGCAAGAACCCGCTCTCGCCGAATAATAGACAACACCCCAATAGGGGTAAGGGAGGCGTAGGACTGGGCTGGATATATCTCGTACTGATACTTATTATTGCCGGTATATTCCTCTTTTCGAGCGACACCAGAGTACAAAAGGTTGATTGGACCCGCTTCCAGCAGATGATGGAGGCGGATGCTTTTCAAGACATCCTTGTGTATAGCGCGCGAGGGACGATCGATGCAACGGTAAAAAAGGACTTCGAGCCACAATTGCCTAACTATGAGGTTAATGTCGAGAGCAATAACGCCCAGCAGCCCTCTCTGCTCGCGCGAGTGAAGATAACGACAGAGATGCCGGGTGCAGCGTCGTTCAATGATCTGTATCAAGAGATCATGAAGAGCGAGCAGCCCATCACTGCAAAGGTCTCTTATAGCAACTCCAATAACACGCTCGTCAATATCCTTATTAACTTCCTACCCTTCCTGCTACTCATCTTTGTCTGGCTATGGTTCTCACGCCGTATGGCTAGCAATATGGGCGGTCAGGGAGGAGGCGTCTTCAACGTTGGCAAGTCCAAGGCTACCCTCTTCGACCCCGAGAGCAAGGTCAAGGTGACATTTAAGGATGTCGCAGGGCTAGGTGAGGCAAAGCAAGAGCTAAAAGAGATCGTCCACTTCCTCAAAGAGCCCAAGAAGTACACGGAGCTAGGCGGTAAGATTCCCAAGGGAGCTTTATTGGTGGGCCCTCCTGGTACGGGTAAGACGCTCCTCGCAAAGGCGGTTGCAGGTGAGGCGGCTGTGCCATTTCTCTCACTCTCTGGCTCCGACTTTGTGGAGATGTTTGTCGGTGTCGGAGCTTCGAGAGTTCGCGACCTCTTCAAGACAGCTAAGGAAAAGGCACCCAGCATCATCTTCATCGACGAGATCGATGCTATCGGGCGTGCCAGAAGCAAAAATGTGGGCTTCGGAGGCAATGACGAGCGGGAGAATACGCTCAATCAGCTCCTCACTGAGATGGATGGCTTTGAGACCAATAGCGGAGTCATCATCCTTGCGGCTACAAATAGAGTAGACATCCTAGACAAAGCCCTCCTGCGAGCTGGGCGCTTTGATCGACAGATACATGTCGATCTGCCAGACCTACACGAGCGCAAAGAGATATTCGAGGTGCACATGAGGCGCCTCAAGATGGACGACAGCGTTGACAAGGAGCTACTAGCACGCCAGACACCGGGCTTCTCTGGTGCTGACATCGCTAACGTCTGTAACGAGGCCGCACTGATAGCGGCACGAGGAGACAAGTCAGCTGTAGGTATGTCTGACTTTATGGCAGCCATCGACCGCATTGTCGGTGGGCTAGAGCGCAAGACCAAGATCACCACCAACGAGGAGAAGAAAGCCATAGCCATACATGAGGCAGGACACGCTACCATCAGTTGGCTCCTAGAGCATGCCAATCCTCTCGTCAAGGTCACCATCGTACCACGTGGTAGAGCCCTAGGAGCAGCATGGTACCTACCCGAGGAGCGACAGATCACCACTGCAGACCAGCTCAAGGATGAGATGTGTGCAACGCTCGGAGGAAGAGCCGCAGAAGAGGTAGTCCTAGGTAGGATATCTACAGGAGCCTCCAACGACCTGATGAAGGTAACACGTATGGCACAGGCAATGGTGACTTACTTCGGCATGAGCGATAAGCTCCCAAATATCAACTATGAGGAGGCACCCTCCGACTACAACTTCAATCGCCCATACAGCGATAAGACAGCGGAGCTGATAGACCAGGAGGTACTGACCATTATAAACGAACAGTACGCTAGAGCCAAGCAGATACTCGAGGAGCACCGCGAGGGACACCAGCAGATAGCCGATATGCTATTTGAGCGCGAGGTGATCTTAGCCTCCGATGTTGAGGAGGTGCTTGGTTCGAGACCGTGGAAGTCTCGCTCAGAGGAACTATTAGAGTCGAACCAGGAGTACGAAGAACCAACCACGAAGGAGTCAACAACTCCAGATTCAGAGCAACCAGCCGGCGAGTAGCCGTTTTGTCAAGCTGATAGATAGAGTAGGGTGAGCGATCGTATTGATTGCTCACCCTATTTTATATGCACCATCATCCAATTTCCCTATAACCCCCGAAAAGTACACATACAACAAATAGAAATCTTTCGAACCACTATACGAAATTCAGCCCCCCATCAACATAAAAACTGAGCTCCGAACTACCGCCAATCCGAGTTGGGAACTTCGACACGCCTAAGTTCCCAACTTCGGTGCATCGAAGTTCCCAACTTAGATTTTTTAAGTTCGGAGGTCGATAATTGACCAGTTTGCAATTGGTAGTTATAAAGATGCCTTGGTCGTCTCGTCTTTTGCTCTACCTCCTCAATGTCAATATCCGCTGTTAGATCTATTTTGATGACATATCTGTGAGTGGCCGCATCGGTTTTGGGTGAACTTTTTGTTTCTATCGAGTTCTGAATAAAATAGGGGTGCAAGGTGAGCTGAGAACTAATTTTTTGTTATCTTTGCACCTAGCAAACAGATACCAGCCCGGATGGCGGAATCGGTAGACGCGTTGGATTCAAAATCCAATAAGGTAACACTTGTGCGGGTTCGACCCCCGCTCCGGGTACTTACAGAGGGGATGCTCTTCACACTGAGGAGCATCCCTTTGTCGTTTTAATGAGAAGCCTTTTTTCTTTCTCCTCCAGGTGATGCGTACTTACCCTTAGGAGGGAGATAATGACTTGGATCATTCGTTATCGGTCAATATTCTGATATATAGATTGTTATGATCTATCTGGAAGTATGTTGATACTCTACTTTTCAAATTCTTGAAAGGACTTAAGTTGAAAAATCGCAATATGAATAAGATCTGAAATCTCTTATATTTCAAAATGGAGTATTTCATAAAATTATAAGAGATTTTCCTGAATAATTGGTCTTATATTGATATTCAGAAGGCTTTATTATCTATTCGTAATTATCTATCTTTGCGACCGAAAGCTATGATCTACTAAGTACTAAGAGAGGTACATAAGATGATCAACGTAGACGGTTAACTGGTGTTTCTTCGTTATATATTGTAGATCAGAGCTTTTAGAGATTAAATAGGAATCATTCAATGATTTAAATTAGGACTTATTTATGAGTAGAAAGATGCCGATTGTTAAGCAAAGGCTATTCTACCTCCTATCACTTCTTTTGCTACCAAATATGATGATACATGCAGAGGTCGTGCGTGGTGAGGTGCATCCGGTGGCAGAGGAGCGTAGTCTCTCCGAGCTACAAAGTACGAAGATCAAGGTGACTGGTGTAGTCGTGGACGTCGATGGAATCCCCATCATAGGTGCATCCGTGTCGGAGGTTGGTACCGGCAATGGGGTGACCACTGACCTGGATGGTAACTTTTCGATCGAAGTATCACATGGAGCCAAGCTCAGTATCTCCTATATAGGATATGTGGCCAAAGAGGTAACTGCAACAGCTGAGTCCTCGTTGAGAATTGTACTCAGCGAGGACTCTGAGCTTTTGAATGAGCTTGTAGTCGTAGGGTATGGTACGCAAAAAAAGATTAACCTAACCGGTGCTGTGGCTTCCGTGGATGGTAGTGAGCTGGCTGATAGGTCGGGCTTCTCGGTGAGCCAGATGCTTCAGGGTAAGGTGCCAGGACTTACAATCACCCCATCGTCAGGTAGACCGGGCGCTAGCTCTGGTATCAATATTCGTGGTGTCAACTCTATCAATAAGGGTGATCCACTTGTGGTAGTTGATGGTGTGATCGGAGACCTAGAGTCGCTCAATGCTCGAGATGTAGAGAGTGTATCGGTGCTAAAGGATGCTTCTGCCTCCTCTATCTACGGAGCTAGGGCTGCTTTTGGTGTGATACTTGTGACTACCAAGGGTGGCGCTGCCGGTGAGACGAGGGTCAACTACAATGGTCAGTTTGGCTGGAGTCAAAATACCACTTCTACTGACTTCGAGACACGTGGCTATTACTCTGCTTATCTCAACGACCTTTTCTGGAGGTCCTATGCAGGTAATAGCTATACCAACTACACCGAGCGTGACTATGATGAGCTATGGATCAGGAGAAACGACAAGACTGAGCACCCCGACAGACCCTGGACTGTGATAGATCAGAGGGATGGTAGAGACTCCTATACCTACTATGCAAATACAGACTGGTACGGCTATCTGTATCATAGGGTTCGCCCCTCGATGAATCATAACGTCTCTCTCCGAGGTGGTAATGAGGGAGTTACGTACTACGTCTCAGGCGGTTTCCATCAGGCTGATGGTATCATGAAGACCAATACGGATAGATTCAAAAAGTTTGACTTTAGAGCAAAGTTGGACTTTAAGATCAATGCGAAGATGGACTTCTCTACCAATGTGAGTTACCTGTATGACAAGTATACCTATCCTGGCATGGGTGGGGTGAATAATGCCTTTACCTACGATAAGGTACACGGGCTTGCTAGTATGATGCCTTACAACCCTGATGGGAGCATGGTGTATGCTACTTCACTCTCAAGGTATGTGATCATGGACGGATATCCGATGGTACTGAAAAATCCTGGCAATACTAATGAGGACAATCGTAGCCAGACATCTGTCATTGCTGAGTATCGCTATCGCCCTATAGAGGGGTTGGAGTTTACGACAAACTTCAACTACCGCAACAATGTCACAGGGGTGATGAATAGGCTTACCAATTCTACCTACTCAAAGTATCCGGGAGAGTATGTGACCTTGACTACTGGTTCGCGCTTTGAGGACAAGCTCTATGAGCGTATCAATAGGAATAACTACTATACTTTTAATGCCTTTGGGCGGTATGCCAAGTCTTGGCTAGATGAGCACAACCTCCAAGTCATGGCAGGATACAACTGGGAGCGCCAGACACATAAAGATCTGAAGGCAACTGGATGGAACCTGATAGACCCCTCTCTCCACGACCTGAATCTAGTAGGGCAGGACGCTGATGGCAACAAGCTCACAGATGTGGGTGGTGGCTTTAACGAGGCTGAGTTGATGGGTGTCTTTGGCCGTATCAACTACGACTACAAGGGTAAGTATCTGCTAGAATTGAGTGGGCGATATGATGGTACGTCTCGCTTTAGAAGTGACAATAGGTGGGCATTTAGCCCATCGGCTTCATTGGGCTGGCGTCTGAGTGAGGAGAGCTTCTTCGACGACGCTAGACGATGGATGAATGACCTGAAACTAAGGTTTTCATTTGGGACACTCGGCAATCAGCAGGTGGGGTATTACGACCATATGCGCCTGATTAGTATCGGTACGTACAATGGTTACCTCTTTGGCGGTGACAACAAGCCGGTAAGTGCATCTATCACCGCTCCTACGTCTGCCGACCTGACATGGGAGAAGGCGATACACTACGACCTGGGTCTTGATATGTCAGCGCTGAATAATAGGCTGAGCTTCGTGGCTGACTTCTACATCCGTGATACCAAGGATATGCTTGGTGAGAGTGTAGCCTTACCTGCCGTTTATGGTGCTTCGGCGCCTCGTGCTAACTCTGCCGACCTAAGGACCAAAGGGTATGAGCTGGCGCTGTCATGGCGCAATACCCGTGAAGTACTGGGAGATGAGCTTTCTTACTCTGTGACTCTGACTTTCAATGACTACGTGAGCCACATCACCAAGTACGACAACCCTGACAAGTCCTTTGCTAGGAAGCACTACGAGGGCAAACAACTTGGTGAGATTTGGGGCTATAGGATAGGCGGGCTCTTCTCCTCAGATGAGGAGGCAAAGGAGTACACCTCTCGTGTCGATCAGAGCTATGTCAATCAGCTCATTAGCCAGTCTGCAGGACCCGAAGGTGTGGTGAGAGGCGGTGACCTCATGTATCTAGACTTAGACGGAGACAATGTGATCCGTGCTGGGACTTCTGTGAATAATCCAGGCGACCAGGAGATCATCGGTAACTCAGAGCCAAGATACCTATTTGGCGGTACGTTTGGGGCATCGTGGTATGGTGTGGATCTTTCGGTCTTTTTTCAGGGTGTAGGTGAGAAAGACTGGTACCCAGAGCCCAATACCATGGCATTCTGGCACATGTACGCACGTCCCTACGCTACCTACATCCCCAAGGACTTCCACACCCAGTTCTGGACTGAGGATAATAAGGATGCCTACTTCCCGCGCCCAAGAGGTTATACTGCGCTTAGTGGAAGACGCCAATTAGGATCGATCAATGACCGCTACCTGCAGAGCTTGGGCTACCTAAGGCTGAAAAACCTGACCATCGGGTATACGCTCCCTTCCAAGTGGACTGATGCGATCATGCTCAATAAGGCAAGGCTATACTTTACTGGAGAAAACCTCTTGACATGGTCGCCTGGACTTAAGTCCGACTACATTGATCCAGAATCAGTTGTTACCAATAACATCTACGGAGGATCCAATAACCTTGCCCGTAACTACCCCTGGGCAAAGACCTATACCATAGGGATTGACATAACCTTCTAACCGAGATTGATGATGAATAAGACAAGGTATAACATATATAAGATAGCTGGGGCCATTGCATCTCTAGTGCTAGTGCTTGGCTTGGTGTCGTGCGACAAAGCTCTGGATGTGACCCCAAAGGATAGGCTAACGCCTGAGAACTACTTTAGAAATGAAAACGAGCTCGAGATGTTCAGCAATACCTTCTACGCCATGCTCCCAGGGGAGAGTGGCATCATCCGCGAGAGTGCTGACATCATCGCAAAGTCCGAGATGATCGATGAGCTCAGAGGTACGCGCATCATCCCAGGCTCCGGTAGTGGCTGGACTTGGTCTCAGCTCCGTGATATCAATACTATGCTGGAGTATTCTGTCAACTGCGAAGATAGGAAGGTCAGAAATGAGTACGATGCTGTGGCACGATTCTTTAGAGCCTACTTCTACTTTGAGAAGGTAAAGAGATTTGGAGACGTACCTTGGTACGATAGACAGCTGGACTCCAACGACCCAGAGCTGAAGAAACCACGTGACTCACGTGAGTTTATCATGTCAAAGGTATTGGAGGATCTCGACTTCGCCATCCAGTATCTCCCAGCAGAGAGACAGCTCTACAGAGTGACGAAATGGACCGCACTTGCACTTAAGTCCCGAGCCAGTCTCTTTGAAGGTACTTTCCGGAAGTACCACGGTCTCACCATTGATGGGGTGGGGTACGAGTATTACCTTAAGGAGTCTGTGAAGGCATCCGAGGACTTCATCAATCAAAGTGGCTACGGACTTTACTATGGGAATGATCCCGCTACCGTCTATAGAGATCTCTTCACCTCTATGGACGCTAAGCCAGATGAGATCATCCTTGCGCGGGACTTCAACAAAGCGCTAGGCAAGGCACACAACTCCAACTTCTACACTCTGGGCTCCACCTACGGTAAGCCTGGACTAACAAAGAAGATGGTCAATAGCTACCTCATGGCCGATGGCAGTCGATTTACCGACAAGGATGGGTATGAGACCTACCATTTCTCTGAGGAGATGAAAAACCGAGATCCACGTCTCTCTCAGACGATTAGGACACCAGGATACAAGAGGCTCGATGGTACTGTCACCTTGACCCCCGACCTCCTTACCTCCTCCACTGGCTATCAGCCTATTAAGTATGTAACTACGACCAAGTACGATGGCCCCAATACGGAGAGTGAAAACGATCTTCCTCTCTTCCGTACTGCCGAAGTCTATCTCAGCCATGCTGAGGCAAAGGCAGAGCTAGGTACGCTCACTCAGGCTGACCTGGATCGGACTGTCAATCTCCTCAGAGGCAGGGTAGGGATGCCCGCACTTGTGATGTCGGAGGCAAATGCCAACCCCGATCCATACCTCATGGATCCGAAGACTGGCTACCCCCACGTCACTGGCACCAATAAGGGAGTTATACTAGAGATCCGCAGAGAGCGCGCTATAGAGCTGATTATGGAGGGCTTCCGTTACGATGATATGATGCGGTGGAAGGAGGGCAAGACCTTCGAGACCGACTACCACGGCATCTATATCCCTGGGCTGGGAGGTCATGACTTCGATGGCGATGGTAAGATCGACGTTTACTTCCACAGGGGAGCTGCACCGAGCGTGCCTGCAGGCGTACTCACCCGCGAGGTGGATGTCGAGATCTTCCTCTCTGAGGGCGACAGCGGCTACATCTCCCCATATAAGAATGTCAAAGCCAAGTGGAACGAAGATCGGGACTACCTCTATCCCATCCCTCTTGACGATAGGATGCTCACCGGAGGTGCTCTTGAGCAGAACCCCGGTTGGGACGATGGTCTCACCTTCTAGGGGTCTGACTGATAGATCATTAGCATGCCATGAGCAAGAAACTCACGATTTACTCATTATTGGCACTAGGGCTACTACTAGCCCTAGGCGCCTGCAATACAGGCACTAATCCGGATGACTTTGTGGTACCACCTCATAGAGAGACGGTTGCCAAGCCCGAGGGAGCCATCAGACTGATGACCTACAATGTTCTCCGCTTTGTATACGACCAAAACGATCCTTACAACTACAGTACCATCGCTAGCATGGTCAAGGAGAAAGAGGTCGATGCTATCTGTCTCAATGAGCTAGATAAGCATACCACCCGCTCACGCAATGACGACCAGCTACAGCTCTTTGCCCAGGCGCTTGGAGGTTGGGACTACGAGTTTGGCAGTGCTATGCCCTATAAGGGCGGAGACTACGGCGAGGGCATCGCTACACGAGAGCCGGCAGTCCGGCAGTTCTCCATCCCCTTGCCTAAAGGATCAGGTGCTGAGCCACGTGTCTTGGTTGTGATGGAGCTGGAGGACTATGTGATTGCCACCACCCACCTCGACCATGTCTCAAGCGAGGCTCAGCTAGGTCAGGTCGAGAAGATCACAGCAGAGATAGCAAAGCTCTACAAGGACTCCGACAAGCCTGTGTTTCTCGGGGGCGACCTCAATGCCACTCCCGATAGCAAGACCATCAAGCTACTTGAGCAGAGCTGGAGACGACTCTCCAGCACACAACCGACATTCCCATCTCGCAGTCCCAAGAGCTGTATAGATTATATATTTCAGTATATTAACGGGGTGGAGTGCGAGGTGCTCCATACTGAGGTGATACGGTTTATGAGCTCTGGCAATCCAGCCACCGCTTCAGACCATCTCCCGGTGATAGTTGACGTGAAGATTTTAGGTAAACATTAAGATATCAGAACCATGAAAAAACGTTTCTACATCTACATTTTAGCAACATTAGTGATCTCTGGACTCCTACTCTCATGCGGTAAAAAGAGGAGCTCCGACTCACAAGAGTCCGCAATACCAGAGGAGGACAAGGTCGTGACAATCATGTCGTACAACGTCCTACGCTTTGTCTACGA
The DNA here is from genome assembly GCA_030532365.1 of Porphyromonas sp. GTDB lineage: Bacteria > Bacteroidota > Bacteroidia > Bacteroidales > Porphyromonadaceae > Porphyromonas_A. Next base: position 3,069 of record JAUNLH010000033.1, on the reverse strand, counting down.
TAAGGAAAATCCATACAACTATGAGACCATCGCTAAGCTCGTGCACGAGAAGGGTGCCGAGGCAGTGGCACTCAATGAGTTGGATAAGCTCACTACTCGCTCTCGCGAGGAGGATCAACTCGCACACTTTGCTCAGGTGCTAGGCGGTTGGGACTTCGAGTTTGGCAGCGCCATGCCCTACATGGGTGGAGACTACGGAGAGGGCATTGCTACGCGTGAGTCAGCAGTGCAGAAGTTCTCCGTCCAGCTACCCAAGGGAGTCGGAGCAGAGCCCCGCGTGATGGTTGTCATGGAGCTGGAGGACTATGTGATTGCCACCACCCACCTCGACCACGTCTCAGACGAGGCACAGATAGGTCAGGTAGAGAAGATCACTGAGGAGATAGCGAAGCTCTACAAAGACTCCGATAAGCCCGTCTTCCTAGCAGGCGACCTCAATGCCACCCCCGACAGTGAGACCATTGCGATACTAGAGAAAGACTGGATCCGCCTCTCTGGTACCGAGCCCACCTTCCCCTCACACGCCCCAAGGGGTTGTATCGACTACGTGTACCAGTACAATAATGGTGTCGAGTGCGAAGTGCTCCACAGCGAGGTTGTCACCACTGCTGAGGCGGGCGACATGACAGTAATGTCCGACCACCTCCCAGTCCTGGTAAAGGTAAAGATTTTAAGTAAATAAAAGAGATCCAAGCATGAAGATCAGAAACGTTTACTATGCACTCCTTGCTATACTTGTAGCGGGGCTTTTCTCCTCCTGCGAAAAGGAGGCAAAGACTCCCTACGAGACAGGTGAGAAGCTAATTTCTATGGTTGCCGAGGGCGGTAGCAATGAGATAGAGATCATCGTAGACCCAGCTAAGCAAAACTCTGTCTCCCTACAGGCCGAGATCGATCAGCTGAGCGCCTATGGGATCGTGGTGGCTGTAGAGCCGAGCTCCAACCTGGTCGCAGAGTACAACAAAGAGCGGGGCACAGACTATCAGGAGATCCCTGCGTCGGCGTATGACATCAAGGTCTCCGACTTCATCTTCCCCAAGTACGCAGCTACCTCCTCCCACGTCAATATCTCCTTTACTTCGGCAGATCTGCAGGGCGAGACGACCTATCTACTCCCCATCCAGATGAAGGCTGTCCGTGGTGACGACAATGCTTCCATTGACCCCACCAAGGATGTCATCTACCTCATCATCAAGAGGCTACCACCGCCCAAGTTGGTACACCTCACAGATGTAGAGCTGACTACAGAGATAGGGCCTGGCAAGAAAAACTGGTTTGCAGCTTATGCTACAGCGAAGGATGGTACCCATATCTTCACTGTTGAGGAGGCAGCTGAGCAGTCAGAGATGATGGACTTTGCCGCGGTGAAGCATGGCAAAAACCTGAGATTCCACCCCTCCATCATCGGATGGCAGCATGGAGGTGACTACCACCGATACATCTATCCTTATACCATTGGGTTCGAGAAGCTCAATCACACAGCTAATCTCAATAGGACCTTTGGCAAGGAGCTCTTCGATAGAGTCAATACGGCAGAGGAGCTGGTCGGTGCCATTGCCTATCTTGACGCCAACGATAGCTATAACTTCTATGCTACAGATAGGATGACCACCAAAGACCTCCAGAAACTTGATGAGAACAACCGTGTGCTCATCTCAGCTTGGAGCCCAACCATCGGCAAGACCCAGCAGTTTATGCTGATTTACCTCAAGGAGATCAATACCCTTGCAGGAGGTCACTTTGCGGTCAAGATGGATATTAAGTACATCGAGACCGATGTCCGTACTGAGTTTGCCAATACCCCGGGGCAAAATGTCACCATCGACAATCCCGCCTATGTCGCCTCTAGCGAGATAGAGGAGTTTAAGGGCATCACACTCACCACCGAGATCGGGGCAGGTCAGAAAAACTGGTTCGCCGCCTACGCCACCAGTGATGATGGTAGCCATGCCTTTACCGTCGAGGAGGCAGCAAAGCAGTCCGAAATGATGGACTTTGCAGCGATCCTATATGATGACGCTGATGTGCGGCTCTATACAGCCTATATCGGCTACAAGCACCCAACCTACAAAGATAGGATAGCACCCTACACACAGGGCTTCTCCAAGCTCACCTACCTGATGATGGGAGGGCTTGGTGCAGGCAGTAGCTATGCCACACAGCCAGAGCATTATGCGCAGGTCAAGGATGTCAAGTCTCTGACCGATCTGGTGCTCTCCTACAGCTACTCCTACGCCCGTGCCGATAGGATGACGACCGATAAGCTCCATCAAGATGCCGTAGGCATCATAGGGTGGGGCAGCAAGGTGGGGGTCAATCAGAGCTACGGTATCTATATCGTTAGAGTCCTAGAGCCCACCTCCAATGGGCACTACCGGATCACCCTAGACATCAAGGTGCCAAAGTCCAATGTCCGAACGCCCAACAATAGCAGTTCGGTCGTCAACCCTGACTGATCTGCACCTATAGATTAAAACGCTAAGAGGAGGCACCTTCTGGTGTCTCCTCTTCTTTATTAGCACGTCAGGAGGTGACTTGAAGGAGGATCCAAGGTGGCGGTTTTAATAACCGTGTATGTATAAGGATTTTTCCTACCCCTCAATCGCCGATCGTATAAAGTTGGATGATGGAGAAAATTGAGTTGGGAACTTAAAAAATCTAAGTTCCCAACTTAGATGCATCGAAGTTCCGAACTTAGACATCTCGAAGTTCGGAACTCGAAAAAATAGAGTTCCGATATCTTGAAGATACGACCTCGAAGCCGATAGGTGTGCGACGTCCGACATGCGTCGGAGTCGTGAGGCGGGGCGGCTTCGATGATACCAGGGTGTCGAGGCTTCGCCTCTTACCCTTCGCTAGGCTCTTCAACCCCGACATCCGTCGGGGTTGTTTCGTGTTGGTGTGCGTGTCGCGTCCATCCTGCGTCGTGGTTGTATGATAACACATGTTTCACCCAGACCGTATCCGTAGAGGTGCGACATCCGACGTGCGTCGGAGTCGTGAGGCGGGGCGGCTTCGATGATACCAGGGTGTCGAGGCTTCGCCTCTTACCCTTCGCTAGGCTCTTCA